>CADBNJ010000115.1 GCA_902795955.1 Oscillospiraceae bacterium | reverse complement strand
GATACCGGTGGGTTCCGGACAGCCAAAAGCCCATAGACACACAAACAGCATAAGGATAAGGCGAAGGTATCCTGTAAAATTGAATTCAATTATCTCATCATTAACACGCATTAAGAATTCCACCATCCTTCTTCTTTATTGCCTTCAGTATCACTATTATCCTGAGGTCCCATAGGTTTCATCAGTTTATCATAATTAACACCATGCACAGAAGATGCATCCTTATCAGCTAAGACACTCTGCATCTCGAGCGCATCTTCTATAGTAGTCTCCGAGATCTTTCCGCCACTTATCTTATAAATACGGTTGCAAAGCTTCAACGCAGCCGGACGGTGCGTAGAAAGGATTATCAATCTGTCAGGGTGACTCGACATGATATTATTAAGAACACGTTCTTCGGTATCGCGGTCTAATGCACTCGTTGCCTCATCAAGCAATAAAATAGGCGCATTGCGGAGCAAAGCTCTTGCTATGGATATTCTCTGAGCCTGACCTTCAGACAGACCCCTTCCGCGCTCACCAAGCTTACTGTTGATGCCTTCAGGAAGGTGCTCGACAAACTCCCAGGCACATGCCGTTTTCAATGCATTTATAACATCTTCGTCAGTAGCTTCCTCGTTGACCATACGCATATTCTCAGCAATCGTTCCCGAGAACATAGTATTGCCCTGAGGAACATAAGCAAAAAACTTTCGAAGATCGGAATTTACAGAGAATTCTTCACCGGAACCGCTCTGCAAAGTAACTTTACCGCTATCCGGTTCGAGCATTCCTAACAGTAGTCGTATAAGTGTAGTCTTACCGCCGCCTGATTCAGCCATAAGAGCTACCATCTCACCTGAAACGACTTCAAGATTAGAGTGTTCATATACATTGACACGCTCATCATAACCAAACGTTACGTCGTTTACGTGAACCTTAATTCCCTTGCCGGTACGTTCTTCAAGATATGTGACTCTGTCAGGATCATGTTCTTCACGGGGAAGATCCATAAGTTCCCTGACTCTGTGGGCAGATACCGCAGAATTGATCATGCCGGGAATTGTTCCTACAAGGTTATCGAACCTGGACGAAAGAGCAGATCTCTGCTGAAGGAAGAATGTCATATCACCATACATTATCTGACCTGTCCATAACCTGTAAAGACAATAACCAAATGCCGTAAAGGAAACGATCGTTGACACGAGAGTCAGAAGAATATTGGACTTGATCTGGAATTTGTTGTAATCAAGATTGTAATTCTGATACTTCTGCTGCCAACCCTTAAGTTTTCTCGAATAATACCCGAAGATACCGAAGGACTTGATCATCTCGAAGTTATAGAAGGTCTCAACCTCAAAGCTCATCATCTGCGAATTGAGTTCCAATACACGCTTGCGGTATTCCTTCATTCTGCGCATGATGAACCTGCTTAAACCAAGAAGGAAAGGCGCAGAAATAAATGCTATCAGCGCCATACCGAAATCCATTTTCCACAATACGACAAGAGTTACTATGAACGTATATATATTTACTATCAGGTTCGGAATCCAGTTAATAGCATTGGAAGCAATCGTTCCGACATCACCATTAAAGCGGTTTAACAGGTCGCCGCTGGGATAACTGCTTAATTCCCTCCATCTTGCATCCATGATGCGTTCGAAGATCCCTGCCTGCATGTCGTTATTAACGTATATCGATATCCTCGCGTTTATATAACTGCTTACACTGGAGAGCACCAGCGACAAGATCAACATTCCAACCATGGCAATTATCAGTATCCACAGTTTTTCCTGCTGCTGTCCTACGATTATATTGATCATGATACGGCCGACATATGATGTTCCGATGGACATGGTGGAATTCAGGATACCAACTAAAGCATAGAATACGACTATCCAGCGGTATTTCTTCGAAAAGCTGAAAATCCATTTCCAGTCAGCAATAAATTCCTTGATCGTACCGTCACGCATACTGTCATGCAGGATCTGCATGTTATCATTTCGGAACAGCTTGTTAATGCCGGTATACTTGATCTGTTTTTCTTTTTTCTCACTCATGATCTGCACCGCTAAGAGTATTATATGCAGTTAACGCCGCTTCGGGATCCATATTGCAATAAAGCTGGTACATAGGGATCTTCCGTCCAAGACGGGTTAAAAGAGCCAGAGTCTTCTCAAGTCCTGCCTTATCACCAGGTCGGTAACTCTGTTGAATAAGTACAGGAAGCACCTGTGACATGCGAACCTGTTCAATACTGTTATCTTTCCCACGATTAAGGAAAACGATTCCGCAGAGTTTCACGCCAACATTGCGGTTCATCCCCTCCTTGCCAGACCATGGAGTACCATATACAGTACACTCATCACCTATATGTATGAGCGGTTTGTCACCATTTACAACATAACTTCCGGGAATATTCTCAAGCCACAGATTAATATGTGTAGTCTTGCCTGTTCCGGAAGGTGCG
>CADBNJ010000114.1 GCA_902795955.1 Oscillospiraceae bacterium | reverse complement strand
CTGAAGAAAGAACGGTACCGGACGGTTCCTGCGTCTGAACGGAGCAGCCGCCAAAGGCAATTATAATAACAGACAAAATTGCAGCAACAGTCTTGTTCATTTGTGCACCTCGCTTTCTGTTATTATATTTGTAGTGTGAGTATTATCAAGTAATATTGGAGATTTGTGATGAATATATATATTTCTGACAGCATGGCTTGCATCACTCCCGATGCTTTGATCCATGCGATAGACAAGGATAAGGATACTGTATTTATCGTACCTGAACCTGCCAAAGCCCAGGTTGAGAGGCTGGTTATCAGGGACCTTATCGGAAGATCCGCCGGGACGGATGCCTCGATCAAGGGCGATACAAAGAGTATTCCCGTAGTTGCTTCATTTGTCAGCGGTGATGTGGTGAGTTTTATGAGACTGTCGGAGCGGATCCTCAGAGCTTCCGGAGCCGTCATCCCGTCGGCAGGCAACGATATTATCCTCCGCAATGCAGTCTATTCTGTTCTTGCGAGCCACCACGATGAATTCAGGACTTTCGATTCGCTTACGGGCAGAGCTGACAACATCATTAAGCTCATCAGCCTTCTCGGCGATTTTGCCAGATACGGGATCGATCATAAGGAGATAGGCAAGGCAATTGATGCTGTAGGGACAGATGACGGCAGCGAGGTAAGCGCACTGTACAGAGACAAGCTCTGCGACATCAGGCTGCTGATGGAATATCTGGATGAGATGAATGCGAAGTATTCGCTCGGTCTTCTGTATGATCCGATAGCTGTTGCCGCGTCAACGCTCGGCAAGATCGACAGCGGGATACTCAAGAGCAGGAGATACAGGCAGCTCCGCACCATCCTGAACAGGAGATTTGCCATAGTCCAGTTCGGTGTCACACGTAACCTCACTCCGGGAGAATATGCTTTCGTTGAGGAACTCGACAGGTTATCGTGCGGTGTCGATCTGTATCTCAACGGAGTCTCCGGAGACACTCCCGCCGGCAAGTGTTCGTCAGCCGTTATTGACAGGCTGGGGAATCTGCCCGGATGCAAGGTGGAGAAGTTTGAGATAAATGATCCTCAGAGTGATGATCTCAGAAGGATAACATGTGACTATTCGGAAGGTAAACTGGAGTCAAGTGATGTTACCGGGTCAGAGGATATCGTTCTGGCAGAGATATCGGGAACGGATAATGTGCTCGGATATGTTCTGAACGAGGTAATGAAGCTGACGAGGGAACATGGGTACAGATACAGGGACATCAGGATCTGCTGCTGTGATGAGGATCTGAGGAAGAGGATCAGGCCGGTTGCCGCCGGCTTCGGGCTTGATGTATTCATCGACAGGCGCATAGAGCTCAGTAACACTGCAGTTCCGGGTTTTGTTCAGTCACTTCTGAAGCTCCCATTGTCAGGATTTGCTTTGAGTGATGTGCTTACTGTCCTTAGGAGCGGAATGATACATGTACATCAGAGGTATTGCGATATCTTTGAGAATTATTGTGTGGCGAAGAACATAACTGACAGCACGAGGATGTTCAGTGAGCAGTGGTATCTCGATGATACCGATCATCCCATGCTCATGAATGTGGAGGCGGTTGCCTCGTTCGGTTATGATCAGGAGATATGCCGTGCAGGAAGATTCCTCTACAGGAATATCGTTCAGCGGCATCTAATGCCCCTGCGCGATACGGCTCTAAGGATCTACGGCAAAAAGGATATTGCTTCCAAGGCGGAGCTGATACTCGAATACCTTGATGAGATCAGGGATTACATTGCCGCACTGCGCGATGAACTGTTGGATGCCGGCAGGTCGGATGCGGCTGAGGCGATGATAAGAGCATATGATGAGACCATGGCTCTGCTGGCTGCTTTTACTCATGAGATGAACCGTGTAGAGATAACCCAGAGGAATTTCCTTGAACTGTTCAGGACCGACATGATGAACAAAACATCAGGCACGATACCTCTGAAGGTCGACTCGATCGAGATCACTTCACCGGAACATGCATACTACACTCCGTGCAAGGTGATGTTTCTTATAGGTGCCAGAAGAGATAATTATCCGTACAGCAAGACAGCAGACGGAATAATGAGCGGAGATGAACTTGCCAGACTGGCTGACAATATATCCGTAAACCTGCCTGATAAGTCACAGGTTAGATCGAGAGAAGAATTCATTACATCTTCCCTTATCTTTGGTGCCGTTACGGACCGGTTCTATATGGTTCATTCACAGTCTGAGAGCAAGAGCAGGGTATATGAGGCTCTCTGGGACAGAACGTCTCCTGATAACCGGCTTATGAATGTGTATCAGACTCCGGTTGAGGGGGAGAGGATCAAGCCGAGGTATTCATTTACTGATGCGGTTATCTCCCCGGAGCTGATAAGCATTTTGCTCGATGACGACAGTAAGATGAGTGTTACGGCAGTTGAGAGGTTCATGAACTGTCATGCCGAGTTTATGCTGGATAAGGTGCTCAGGATCAGGCAGAGGGAAGACAGGCGCGAGATACAGGCCAATGTTTTCGGAAGTCTTGCTCACAAGATGTTTGAGATCGCACTCAAGGAGACCTGCGTGAAGTATAATACCCCGGAATTGCTTGCGGAGCATGCTGCTATGCTTGAGAGTGATCCTGTGCTGCTGGACAGTGTAACGCGGGATGTCATAAGAAGATCCTTTGAAGAAGAGAATGTCGCGGGAACACTCGATGAGAACGGGGAAGTAGTAAGGTCAAGTGACAACAACCACGGCAATAAGCTCAGGAGACTGTTCAGGTTTATGTTCCCTGCGATACTCCGTGAGTGCGCTGATACAAGATTTATTCCTGCTGATTATGAGATGAAGATCGGTGATGAGGATTATCCTGTGTCTTATGATATCAACGGGAAGAAGATAAGATTTACGGGTTACGTCGACAGATATGATGTGTCATTTGATGATCCGTCGTCATTCAGGATCCAGGACTACAAGACATTTGTCAAGGAATATGATCCTTTGAAGCTCCTGACCGGCATACAGATCCAATTGCCTGTCTATGCAAATGCCGTTATGGCGGGGAAGGAAGGGTCGTTCCCCGCTGATATCGGATACTCGCCGATATCGATGAAAGCTGAGAAAGGCAAAGGAAGTCTGGAATTCAAGACTCTCAATGCGGGGATAACACGTGAACAGATGGAGACCGTTCTTAAGTATACGGATCATATTATCAGGAAGGCATTGAGTGATATTGCGGCGGGCAAGGCGGATGCACTGTATTGCAGTGCGGACAGATCATCGGCAAAGTATCACACTTTAGTCGGTCTGCTTGGCAATCCGCAGTCCAAACCCGTGTGCAGGACAGATGATGTATCCTGTTCCAAGAAAGAGGTTTACGACGTGATGAAGAAGATATTGGAAGAGGGAGATAACAAAGATGAGTGATCATCCGTACAGTGAAGAACAGCAGAGAATAATCGATGCTCCGATAACAGATACACTTGTATCAGCGGCGGCAGGTTCAGGCAAGACCACGGTGCTTGTCGGAAGGATAATTGACGAGATAATCAAGGGAAAGCTGTCCATCGATCATCTTCTGGTAGTCACATTCACGAAGGATGCTGCTGCCAATATGGAGAAGAAGATAGAAGATGCTATCAGGAACCGGATGAATGATGCTCTCGCTAACGGGAACAGAGATCTGTTCGACAGGCTGGCATCGCAGCTGGATATGCTTCCGAATGCATATATACAGACGATAGACAGCTTTTGTACCCGCGTCATCAAGGAGAAGGGATACCTCACATCTCCGGAGGAAGACAGGGATGTTTTTGCCCCGGGCAATGTCATTCTGGACGAGAGTGATCTGGCTATCATACTGAGGCGTGCTGTCGAGCTTGCCTTGACAAAGATGTATATGACGGACATTGCCGAGGATTCGGGATTCATCAAGCTGACTCAGCGCTTCGGGGATGGAAGAACAGATAAGGATCTGGTTGATTCGCTGATCGATGCTTTCAACAGATTGAGAAGTATTCCCGATTATGTGAACCGCGTGAAGGGTTATTCGAATGACTACAGGGTAAAAGCGGAGAGCAATATAATACCCGGACTCGATGATCTGTTGAAGACGGTCGCCGGAAGATTCGACGATTATCTGGAACGGCTGGAGGATCTGGAGTCATTCTGCATGGAACATGACTGCCTGCCGGTACAGAGTGCAAAGAAGAACGGTATAAAACTTGCTGACGGCACCTATGTCACTGTTCCTGAAGCATATGACCTCGTCTTCGATAATCTTAAGAGCTATGTAAGGAGAGTCTGCGAAGTATTACGTTCTGACGATACAGCTCCTGAAGTCAAATATGATGTCATACGCGACGCTGCATGCGTGGATAAGGTGATGACATCCAAAGTCCTCAAAGGACTGTCTGACAAGCACGATAATATCGAAGACAGTGTGTACGATATACTCAGGGTAAAGATCGGAGTGATTGCCGCATTGCTCGATTTCTGCAAGCCTTTCATCGCAAAGTTCACAACTCCGCAGAAATACGGTGATCATGCAGCCGGACTGAAGTTCGGGGACGATATCAGATCATTCTTCTCGCGTGATTACGATTATCACTTAAGGTGCGTAAAGGACAGTGCCGGTGCCATATCTGCATATGCAGAACTGATAAGACTTATCGACCTGAACTACGCTGAACTTAAGTCGTCCGTAAGAGGCTGTGATTTTGCCGATCAGGAGTATGGTGCTTACGATAT
>CADBNJ010000113.1 GCA_902795955.1 Oscillospiraceae bacterium | reverse complement strand
TCGTTCTGCTGCTCTCCATACTGGCTTTGCTGACCGTATCCGCATCATGCAGCCTTCCGCAGGAGACAACCGCAGCAAGTTCTGCCACGGCCGCGGCCACTGCCACTGCCACTGCAACTTCCTCAGTTCCGGAACGCAAGGATCTGACCGTAGATGATGTCATACGCCTGTCAGCCAAAGGCGGCGATCTCTCATGGGATGACTTTGCCGGTTATAAATGCAGGGAGACCGGATCGGGACTCTATATCCTCGTCTATGATCTCGATCAGGGCTACGTCCTGTCCATAGGCGGAGGCAATGCCGACAGCAGTCCGCTTTACATGACACTGACTGCTCCGGACGGACGGTATATCGACATAAGGGACGGTAACGTCAGCGGCTTCGTTAACGGCATTACGCCTGAGACAAGTGCCGCCATCGACGAGAGCGGCTCTTATACCCGCAAGGACGACGTGGCATTATATCTGCACACCTACGGGCGGTTGCCCTCCAACTTCATAACGAAGAAAAAGGCAGCGGAACTCGGCTGGACATCAGGCGGCCTCGATGATTACCTGTACGGCGGCTGCATCGGCGGCGACAGGTTCGGCAATTATGAGGAGAATCTGCCTCAGGCAAACGGCCGGAAATACTATGAATGCGACATAGACACTATGCATAAGAAGTCCCGCGGATCCAAAAGAATTGTATATTCAAGCGATGGTCTGATATACTACACTGAGGATCATTACAAGACTTTCGAACTACTGTACGGATCAGGGGTATAGACCGGATGAACAATGCGACAATTATCGTGCTGACAGGTATTCAGGATCAGGCATCACTTCACGCCATGCTGAAGGAGGCTCTGGGCTTCCCTGATTATTACGGCTGCAATCTCGATGCTCTCTACGACATGCTCACATCACTCAGTGAGCCGAGGCACCTGATCATATACGGCGAAGACGATCCCGAACCCGGAATGAAGACATATATACCCAAATTCCTCCGTGTCCTTGAAGACGCGGCCGAGGAGAATCCTTCATTTACGTTTGAGATCAGGCATCACTCGAGAGTATATGACCGCAAGCCGCTCGTAGTCTGCGGATCATGGGAGGATGCGGAGAATCTCAATATGTTCCTTAACAATCTCAATATCCCCGAGATAACATCCAGGTATGTCGTGTGCTGCTTCTCTTTCGGGACGAACAACGACGGCAAGCATCACACAAGGTCGCAGATAGAGCTGAAGCTCGCAGAGATAATAATGAAGCTGGAGCCGGCGGGACTGATCATTTTCGCCGAGATGCTCAAAGCGCCGATGACGTGTGAGCGTCTTGCCGACATAGGGCACGAACATAACATACCGGTTTTTATGCTGGAACACGAGGGCGACGACTGCATCAATTTCAAGCTGGACTACGCCTCGGGGTTCCGCGGGCTGGTCAGACACATTATCGATGATCACGGCATCACGGATCTTCTGATGGTGGCGGGATACAAGGGCAACATGTTCTCCGAGGACAGGATAAAGGTCTTCAAGGAGGAACTGCGCGCGCATGATCTGCCCGTTGACAGCAACAGGATCATATACGGCAATTTCTGGTACGTGCCTGCGGGACAGGCTTTGAGCGAATATCTTGAGAACAACGTCGGCAAGGTCCCCCGGGCGATCATCTGCGCGAATGATACGATGGCAATGGGCTGCTGTGATCTGCTCGTATCACGCGGATACAGGGTCCCCGAAGATGTCATAATCACGGGATTCGACGGCATCAAGGACGCGCTCTGTCACTTCCCCACAATAACGACGGCGGCACCGGATTACTCGGAAGCTGCAAGATTCATCAGCAATACCATGAGCAGCTGGGATCCCACGCAGCCCGCGAAGACCTTTGAATACACTATCCCTTACAAGCTCCTGATCAAGCATTCATGCGGGTGCAATGACACAACCTGGGAGGAGATGCGCGATATCTCATCCACTCTGTTCAAAGACAATCAGGATTATTTCATGCACGTGCACGAGATGGGAAGACTGACATCCACTGCCATCACTATCGCAGACACCAAGCTCCTGGCCGCATTCCTTGACCAGCACCTGTGGCTGTGGAAGGACCAGATGTTTTTCGTAGCCCTCACTGAATCGGAAACATGCATCAATGCCATCTATTCTTCCTGGAAAGAGAATTACGAGTATGGCAATAAGATCTATAATCCGGTCACGATCCTTCCTTATCTTGACGAGATAATGGCCTACGAAAGCAATATCAATTTCCTGCTGTTCAGCCAGCTCAGATCATCGGACGAGGCATACGGGTACCTGTGCACCGGATCATCCGAGGTGTCACTGCGCCTCCAGCAGCGTTTCGAGGAGATGGAGTCGTATGTATCCTCCATCGTCCACTCCGTACTTAACAATAACAAGCTCATGCGCGTTAACCGCGAAATGAAGGCTCTTTCCGAGATGGATTACATGACGGGGCTCTATAACAGACGCGGCTTCCTGTCCCGTGTCGCAGCGCTCGTAAAGGACCCCAAGAACAGGAATAAGACATTCAATTACATAATGATGGATCTGGACAACCTCAAGCCCATCAACGATAACTACGGCCACCAGGAAGGCGATGTGGTCATCAAGGCACTGGCAAATGCGATCCAGACAAGGGTCCATAAGACCGGAATATCCTCCCGCTTTGGCGGTGACGAATTTGCATTCGTTATCCTCGGCGACTCCCCGCTCGAGAATGACGCGGACGAGCTGAGGCACAGGATCGAAGAGACTGCACAAAATGACTCGGGTCTTGCATCCAAGCCATATAAGATACTCGCTTCCATCGGCATTGCTTCATGTCCCGTGTCAGATTTCCCTTCAGGCAGGATCGACTCCGTTCTCGAGAGGCTCATGAATGCCGCCGATGAGAGAATGTATGCCGATAAACAGAAAAGGCATCATAGATGATGAGACTGCTAAGACAGGCATAAAATAATTAAGTCGATGCACCCCCGGGGGCCGCCAGGCCGCCGGGGGTTTTGTTTGTCCGGTTACCCGGGGGGGGTGCCCGGTTACACGGGGAGTGTAGATTGAGCAGTATACTGCGCAGGCCGGCCGATCAGGTAGAACTAGTCGTCCCAGTCACCACCGGCGAAGCCGGTTGCGGTCTTACTCTGTGTACCACTC
>CADBNJ010000112.1 GCA_902795955.1 Oscillospiraceae bacterium | reverse complement strand
TTACCGGCGGATCCAGCCGTGTACCGTGGACATCATGCGGTTTTTATACCGGATCGGAAGCATCCGGCAAAGATCCGTATTATCATGCAGGTGTCTTCTATCCTCAGGATCCCTCTGCAATGCTGCCTGCGGAGATAATCGCTGCCAAACCCGGAGAATTCATCCTTGATCTCTGTGCAGCACCGGGGGGCAAAGCATGCAGAATAGGGGAAGACCTCAGAGGTGAGGGCCTTCTTGTTGCCAACGAGATTAATGCCGAGCGTTCCAAGGCCCTGAACCGTAATATCGAACGTTCGGGCATAACAAATTGCGTAATACTTAACGAATCTCCTGACAGGATCTCGGATCGTCTTCCGGGATTCTTTGACAAGATCCTTATCGATGCGCCTTGTTCCGGAGAAGGAATGTTCAGGCGTGATCCAAGGGCGGTGAAGAGCTGGCAGGATTACGGTCCGGAGCAGATATCCAAGGTTCAGCATGAGATACTGGAGCAGGCCGTATTGGCGCTCAGGCCGGGAGGAGAGATAGTTTACTCTACATGTACTTTCGCGGAGATTGAAGATGAACTCATGATCGATTCATTCCTTAGAGATCACAGCGATTTTGTCATCGTCCCTCATCCCGGGATAAGTGAGATAACCCATAAGCAGGATGGACCCGCCGGTGGTTCAATGAGGATATGGCCGCACAAATGCAAAGGTGACGGTCATTTCTGCGTTCATCTTAAGAACACCGCTCCTGTATCTGACAGAGACTTCGATATAAGACCGAGGCCTTCCACCGGTTCCATTGCTAATAAGATAACCGGCAAAGTCATTGAAATGCTTAAGGAAGTACTTAACGACGAAGCTCTTAATGACTTTAAGGATAGACTTAATGAGCGCGTTCTTATCCAGGGAAGCGGGATATATCTCATGCCGGTAAATATAAGGCTTTTTGACCGGCTCAAGGTGGTTAAATCAGGCCTGTTCATAGGTGAAGTGCGTGAGACAAAGACTGAGAGGATCTTTGTTCCGTCCAACAGTCTCCCGCTTACGCTTACGAGGGACATGGTAAGAGATGATTCTCTTATCATTCTCGGGAGGAATGATGATAAACTGACAAGGTATCTCAAAGGGGAGACTGTAGTCATCGATCTTAATGAACATACGGATGTCAAAAGACGCGGTTATGTGCTGATCACGGCCGACGGTTACCCGCTCGGATTCGGTAAGATAGATAACGGAATGATAAAGAATATGTATCCCAAAGCATGGAGGTTATTATGAAGATCATTATAGCTACAGGCAATAAAGATAAGGTCAGAGAGATCAATGAGGTGCTGGAAGGCACTTCATTTGAGGCAGTATCAATGAAGTCCGAGGGGATAGACCCTGAGATCGTTGAAGACGCCGATACTTTCGAGGGGAATGCGCTTATCAAAGCGAGGACCGTGCACGGATTCACTGACTGCTATGTAATGGCAGATGATTCAGGTCTGTGTATTGATGCGCTTGACGGTGCGCCGGGCGTATATTCATCGAGATTCTGCGGTGAGGATTCAACATATCAGGAGAAGTTCGAGAAGATTTATGAAATGCTGAAGGACGTTCCAAAGGATAAATGGACTGCCAGATTTGTATGCGCCATAGCCGTTGTAAGACCGGACGGTTCCGAGTTTACCGTGAGGGGGGAAGTTGAGGGATTATTGCTCGATCACCCTCAGGGAGATAACGGATTCGGCTATGATCCCATATTCTATGTGCCCGAATTCGGCATGACTACTGCGCAGATGGACCCCAAAGTCAAAAACAGTATAAGCCACCGCGGAAAAGCCCTAAATGCTATGGTTGCAAGGTTGTTATGATTGTGTTATTATTGCAACGCGCGTACAGTTGTACGCCACACACGAACAACTTGTGAGGTTAAAGTATTAATATGAGCGAGCCCAAAGGTGAATACTTTCTTGTTGAGAAGAGCGTTTTGCCTGAAGTTTTTCTTAAGGTTATGGAGGTGAAGAGAAGACTCAATACAGGTGAGTCTCCTTCGATCAATAACGCCTGCAAAGAGTTGGAACTGTCGCGTTCTGCTTATTATAAATACAAAGATACCATCCTTCCGTTCTATGCTGATCACGGCAGGAAGGTTACCATAATGTTCAGTGTTGAGAATTTCCCCGGGATACTGTCGCAGATCATCAATATCATTTCCGGCTACAGAGCCAATATATTGACGATCAACCAGAATATTCCGATCAACGGGCTTGCAGATATATCCATATCATTTGATACCGGATCAATACTCGGATCGGTCGAGGATATTATCTCTGATATCGGCAAGATAACCGGTGTTCGCAATTGCAGTATCCTGAGCAGAGAATAAATATACGGAGGCATGAGATGTATAACATAGCAATTTTGGGATTTGGTGTTGTCGGATGCGGGACTGCCGAGGTCCTGACGGCAAATCGCGAGATCATCAAAAACAGGAGCGGTGAAGACGTTATTGTCAGGAAGATCCTTGATATCAGGGATTTCCCCGACAGCCCTTTCGCCGGGCTCATTACGCACAATGCCGATGATGTTTTTGAAGACCCGGAGATCGACTGCTGCGTTGAGACAATAGGCGGCGCACGCGTTGCACATGAATTCACCAAGCGCGCTCTGTCCAAGGGTATTTCCGTAGTAACCAGCAACAAGGAGCTTGTAAGCACCAAAGGTCCCGAACTCCTGAAGATCGCGGCAGATAATAACTGTTCCTATCTTTTTGAGGCTGCAGTAGGCGGCGGTATACCGATAATACGGCCTTTGTACAGATGTCTTGCTGCCAATAAGATAGTAAAGATCTGCGGAATCGTCAACGGAACGACCAACTATATCCTGTCCTGCATGAAGGACAAGGATCTGTCTTATTCTGATGCTCTTTTGCAGGCTAAGGCCAACGGTTATGCCGAAGCTGACCCCACTGCAGATGTTGAGGGTATCGATGCTCAGCGCAAATTATCGATATTGTCCACGATCGCGATGGACGGTCAGTATGTGTCTCCTGAAGAGATCGACACCGACGGAATCACAGGCGTAACACTTGATGATATTAATTTTGCCGCCGGCATCGGATGCAAGATCAAGCTGATAGCTTGCTTCAAGAGGTTCGGTGACATGTGTGCTTCATATGTAAAGCCACATTTTGTATCTACCGGGAAGCTTATCGGCAACGTTGATGATGTTTTCAACTGCGTTGCGGTTGAAGGTGACTTTGTAGGCGAGACATTGTTCTACGGACAGGGAGCAGGAAGCCTTCCGACAGCTTCAGCCGTATGCGGCGATATTATCGAACTTGCCGCTTGCAGGACGAGTGAGTTCGTACGTCCCTGGAGCGTTCCTGCCGGCAGAGT
>CADBNJ010000111.1 GCA_902795955.1 Oscillospiraceae bacterium | reverse complement strand
TAATTCCTTTGCTAATGAATAAAACCAGCATAGTAATTGCGACCAGTATAACAGCTATAATGGCAATCGTCTTTGCTTTGCTAGAGTTACCGATAACAATAACCGTAGAACCTTTACTTGATTTATCGACAGTGGGCTGATTTGAGATAATCTTTTTCCTTGCCATTAAAACCCCCCGAACACTATATTTATATAACCATCATTATTTTATACCATTCTGTCACATATTTGACCTGCGGACATTATTATTCAAAAAACATTTACACATTCAACAACTCCCAAAACGAACCGTGATACACCCCATAAATCTGAGCACTAAAGTATTCTTTTGAATGATAAAACATGCTATATTACAAACTGAGCAATAAGTATGATCGCAAAGGATTTAAAGGAGATAGAGCTAATGTATTTGAACAAAAAGATGCCCAAGGCACGGTCATTGATAATTACGGTTACAGTCTTTCTTTTTGCGTTATTTCTAATGGGATGCAATTCGGAAGCACATTCAGTTCAGCAAAGCACAGAATCGTCAAGGACTTTGCCTTCAAGGAGCGATTTCGAGAACCTGGACAAAGAATTGAATGTGGAACAGATCATCGACAAGTTTGGCAATTGCGGCTATGAAGGTTCAGGGATCATATACCATGTATGGCATCTTGATGACGGTTCAAAAGCGAAACTGGTTTTTAACAGCGAGGGCAAAATAGAATTCATATATATCGCCACGGATGATTCCAGCGAAAGAATATACGATAGAAATAATTCTTGAAGTGATCACGCATTAAATAAGTCCACGCCGACAGCCTTAACCCGGTTGCATGCCAATACGAAATACAACCGGGCACTAAAAACTGTCATTTCACATGGTCTCTTTACGTTATCGCCGCATCCAGCAACTTCTTCTCTATCCTTGCGGTAACAAGCAGGAAATACGCGTCGTCGGCTGCCGAGAGCTTGCTCTCGTCTATCTTCTCCATCTTCCTGCTCCAGTCCTCGAGCTGAGACAGCATGTCCATGTATTCCTTCATCATCTTGGTCATGTCGCCCTTACCGGACTTATACTTCTTCATGAACTTGATGTACTTGTCATAGAATTTCTCGTATGAATCCATAGTCTTCTTGAAGTCCTTGGATACGAGCGAATAGTCTCCGTCGGCAACTGCCTTGCGTGCTTTCTCGTCCTCGGGATCAGATGTCTCGGCAGTAGTCTCGGACGTTGTCGCTTCCGTGGTTGATTCGGTCGTTGTTGCCGTCGTGGTTGCGGCAGTCGTCTCTGTTACTGAAGACGACGGATTGGTAGCCGGTGTTGAACCCGTGCCTCTTACCTTTGGCACGATAAAGAAGATTATCAGGTATGCGATCCACGCCGCGGCGATGATGCCGAGCTTGACCTTCCAGTTGAAGGTCTTGCTGCGGAGGACCAGGATGGTCAGCGGCACCGGGAAAATGAATATCCAGCCGAGTACCCACAGGATCATACTGTTGCGGCGCTTCTTCTTATCTTGTGCACGGATCTTCTCCTGCTGCTTGCGGTTGTATTTCTTCTCTTCCTGTTCGCTCTTGTAGCTGAGAATCGCTTCCACTGTTCCCTTGCGCTGGTCATTTACAACATTCGTCTGATATGTGTTGTTCTGAATGGTGTAGTTCTGGATCGCTTTCGAGATGACAAAGGGCGTGCCGCAGTACTTGCAGACTGCTGCTTCCTGCGACGGATCAACCGTCAGTTCGCCGCTGCAGTTTGTGCATCTGGCGGGCACGAGTTTTACGCTGTCGGAATTGTTATCGGGGCCAATAGATTCAGTATCCATAATACTGCCTCCTTATCGTCTGTTATTACTGATTAAATTATAAAATTTGGCAAAGATTATTTGGTCTGCACAGTGCAGACATTTGCTCCCGCAAGCACTTGCGGAGTATAATCATGTCAATCTATTCGAGAGGAGCATCATTCTGATGGCAAGAGTACTGGTCGGGATGTCAGGAGGAGTTGACAGCGCCGTAGCCGCATATCTTCTGAAGCGGGAAGGTCACGAGGTGATCGGTGTCACTCTGAGGACATGGCAGGGCGACAACGGAGAGGACAGCAGGTGCTGTGAGATCGACGACGCCCGCATGACTGCTGAGATCATCGGTATCAGGTATCATCCACATAACTGCCTGTCATTGTTCGGCAATAAAGTGGTCAAGCCTTTCGTGAATGATTATCTGGAAGGTCTTACCCCCAACCCGTGCATCGAGTGCAATAAGTATGTCAAGTGGGACAAGATGATGGAGCTGACGCATGTTTTCGATGCGCAGTATGTGGCAACGGGACATTACGCCAATATCGTTAAGCTTAATAACGGGAGATATACCGTTAAGAAGGCTCTGCACGCGGCCAAGGATCAGACGTACATGCTGTACAAGCTGACGCAGGAGCACCTGAGCCACACGCTTATGCCTCTCGGAAATTACACCAAGGATGAAGTCAGGGCGATCGCCGCGGAGATCGGACTTCCGTGCGCGAACAAGAGCGACTCCCAGGAGATATGCTTTGTAACCGAAGGCAAGTATCAGGATTTTATCAAAGATCATTTAGACCGTCCCGTTCCCGGCGAGGGCAGCTTTGTCGATACGTCAGGCAATGTTCTCGGAACCCACAAGGGTATCTATCAGTACACCGTAGGTCAGCGCAAAGGTCTCGGCATCGCGCTGGGAGAGCCCGCCTACGTCACGAAGATCTGCCCGGAAGATAACACGGTCGTCTTAGGCAAGCTTGACGACATCATGTGCAGTTCGTTCTTCTGCACGGACACGAACTTCCTGAGCATTGAAGATATCACTGAGGAACCGGTCCGCTGCTTCGTTAAGGCACGGTATCACCAGCCCGAGAGACCCGCTTATATCAGGCGCTGTGACGATCGGCGCGTACTGGTGACTCTTGATGATGCGGTGGCAGGCGTGTCGCCGGGACAGTCAGCAGTATTCTACGACAGCGAAGGCTGCGTCATCGGCGGCGGCAAGATAGACAAGCCGTAATCGTCTGCGCATTTCTTGAGACCGTCAAGCACATTGCTGAATACCACTCCGTATTTGCGTGCTTTGCTGCAGTCCATCCACAGATTATGACCGGGAGGCGAATCAGACAGATTAATGTCCTTGCCGATATATTCTGCGAATTCTCTTGTTATCTCATATATCGATCTGTCAGTCTCGCTTCCGTAATTATATGCTCCGCCGGGCAGCTTGATGACATTCGCGATATTGTCCGCCACTTCCTTCACGTAGGTAACTCCGCGGTACTCCCGCGTGCTGAATCTGAGCTCGTCCGCATTAAGAACGAGCGACATGTAATTGGATCTTACTGCTCCGAAGTCGTACATCCACTCTGCTCTGAGCATTACCGCATCAGGGTCAATGTCAAGAACGCGCTGTTCCATCTCCAGCTTGTGTCTGGAATACGTGTTGCCGGGATTCACGGTATCTTCCGTGTACGGACCGCCTTCCTCACATGAGTTGTATACCTGATCGGAGCTGAAGCAGATGAGCTTGCGTCCGCGGCACGCTTTGGCAAGCATTACGGGGAGGTCAACATTAGCTTTGTAAGAAGCTTCAGGATCCGCCTCACATGCTCCCATATCAGATATCGCCGCGGTGTGAACTATAACGTCTGCACCGCTCTCATCTATGATCCGGTCAATGTCTGTTTGAGTTACTCCCCTGAGAGAAGGAGATGCGGCCGTGCCGCTGCATGTCGTGAATATCTTATTACCTACGAAGCCTTTTGCACCTGTTATGAGGATGGTCATGGGAGTGTCTCCTTTCGGGCGGCAAGATCGTAATAATTATATATTATCATCCTGCTGTCCAAAGCAGATTGACAAAATCTTTTGATTTTTGTATTCTGATAGCATGATAGAGAGATTCTTGCTTGTTAGGCCGTATTACGGCATTAATGTCCATACAGATGCACAGGGTGAATACGGAACTGTGTTGGGGAGTAATGATGTTTTCCCCGATCTCCCTTTAGTAACTGCCGCAACGATACTCAATGAGTCGGATTCACATGAAGTCAAGGTGATCGATGCAGTTACCGAAGACAGGATGCTTCCCGATGAACTGCTCAGGAAGATCGCGCTGCTTGAGTACGACAAGGTTCTTGTCAAATCAACCGGACCCACCGTCAAGGCCGACCTGGAGTTATGCAGGCAGATCAAGGCCGGTAATCCTTCCGCATATGTCATGATCGCCGGACAGGCGGTACGTCACCTGAAGGATTGGATATATGCCAATACGGATATCGATCTTGCTATAGAAGAACCTGTCGATATGTATATCTACAGGTATGTCCACGGGGCCGCAGCCACTGTCAGCGACATGCCCACTCCCGACTACACTCTTGTCAACTACAGGAAATATACCGACGACTACAACAATATCAGACTTACTATTCAGGCAAGCCGCGGATGCCCGATGTCATGCGCTTATTGCCCCTATATCAAGTATTACGGGAAATATGAGAGCAGAGATGTAGACAAGGTGATCGAAGACCTCAAGGCAGTCACATCACTTGGTGCAGAC
>CADBNJ010000110.1 GCA_902795955.1 Oscillospiraceae bacterium | reverse complement strand
GGCATCCAGAAAGAATCCACCTTGTCGCTAAGCGTTCTCTCGAATGCGTTGCGGAGCTCGGAATTGAAGTATAAAGGACCTCCCAGGAAAGCAACATTGCCCTTGATGGGTCTGCCGCATGCGAGGCCCGCTATCGTCTGATTGACGACTGACTGATATATGGAAGCTGCCAGGTCTTCCTTGGCTGCGCCCTCATTGATAAGCGGCTGCAGGTCGCTCTTGGCAAAGACACCGCAGCGGCTCGCAATGGTATAGAGAGATCTGTAATCCTTGGCGAAATTGTTGAGTCCGTCAGCATCTGTCTGCAGGAGCGACGCCATCTGGTCGATGAAGGCACCCGTACCGCCTGCGCATGTACCGTTCATTCTCTGCTCGAGCACGGGATGCATGTATGTGATCTTGGCATCCTCACCGCCGAGCTCGATGATAACGTCAGTCTCGGGATGGTACTTGTTGATGGCAACAGTCTCGGCCATGACCTCCTGAATGAACTTCAGGTGAAGCCAGTTTGCAACGGACAGTCCGCCCGAACCTGTTATCGTAACGCTGACGTCTATTCCCGGATACTTGGCGTCCAGTTCCTCAAAAAGCTGATTAAGAAGACCCGATACATCGGAATGATGCCTTCTGTACTCGCTGTGCACTATCTCATCTCCGTCAAGCAGAACAACCTTGATAGTAGTAGATCCTATATCAAGTCCTAATCTGTAGCGGTTACTCATTACTTATCTCCTTTGGTGTTTGCTTTATTAATGTCAGGCGTACCCTTCGGCTGCCTGTTGCTGGAAGGATTGATATTCATACCGTCGTAAAGTGAGGTTCCCACCTTCTTCTCACGCTGGGCCCTTGCAGTCATGATCGCAGACTGATGGCTCCTGTACGTCCTTCCCCTTCTCTTATTGACATCACCGAATACCTTCAGTGAATTCTCGCGCAGTTCCCTCATATGCTCTTTCTGAGCTTCCCTTAAGGCCTGCTTAAAGTCAGCGCTCGCATTGAGCATCTCCTTGAGCTCATCGCTCAGTGACAGCCTGAGAAGTTCATCCGGCACACCCTTGTTCAGATCGAAAGGATTCCCGAACCTGTCCGTCGCCTTGAGCTGCAGCGCTTCGGTAATAAGCACCACATTGCGCTCATATATCGCGAAATCACACTTGATCCCAAGCTGCAGAGGAAGCCCGTAGAAATTAAGATTCGCATATGGCAGACTCCTCGTAAATATCAGGTGAAGCGTGATGAGCTTCATGTAAGACTCGAGATTGATGCATTCCTGATCGCAGACAAGAGTAAGCTGTCCCCTCTCGATCATGCATGCTATGTCGCTCTTCTCATCCTCAAAACCGTTCGCCCACAGGAAATAGAGCTCCCTGTAAACATCCTTCTTGAACGATTCAAAATTCCTCGTAAGCGGAACGGCAAGGACCGTCGGTCCGAGATTAAAGATATACTGCATATACGAGACTTCCAGATACTGAGGCACCGAGAAGTACTTAATATATGCTGCAATATCGCGGCTGTTGAATATATATCTGTGCACTGAGCGTAACTCCATTATTATTATAATAATTATACGCGTAGCATTATATCACAGTTTGGGCCGATATGTGGGATTCTGTTCAGATATCGATCACCATGAGTCCCATTCACCCGCATTCTCTCCAAAAGCACATGTGAAAGAAAACTCACCGGTAACAGTGTCAACACTGATGTATTCATATCTGAACACGCCCCAATCCACGCTAAGAAGGTAATTAAAACACAGGTGACCATCCGGTGAGACAAACGGAACAGCTGATTCAATACTGCTTTCTTCCAGATTCTCCTTCCGGGGATCAATCTTCTTCCCGTTATTCAGTTTGTATGTCTTAAACAGGCTTGCACCGTCACCGGACATCAACTTACTTAACGAATCCTTAACGAGGTTATTAAATCCATTAGGATCCTGTCCTATAGTCCTCAAGAACTCTTCCTTGCTCAACAGCTTACCTGTCTCGCTCGAAATGTTGAAAACCTCATAATATCTGCCTCTTCCGAGGTTGTCCGAATCCCTTCCGATCATGACCGACACATAATCTGCACCGATGTAATATTTGTAGTCGTAGTAAGAAGTCTTAACCTTGATCTTGCCCTTACGGTCAGTTTTGTAATCGACCTTTACCACACTGTTGCAATAGTTATAGAGCTCATCATTCATTTCCGACATATCAAGTCCCGGTATGATAACCTCAGGAGCATAAAGCTCGTAATCCCTGCCGGAGATCTCACGTCCGTCCTGGACGTAGGCCTCCCTTCTCAATCCTTCGACAGTATACTCCTTAGTCACGGATGCCAGTTCGTAACCTTCTGCATTACCTACGGCCGTCAAGATGATCGTATCACCATTGCTGAGTCCGGAATCCTTGGATAATTCGAAAGTCAGTCCTTCAACAGGCATACCGTCTTTAACTTTAAGCTTCGCCTTACCAAAAGGTGCCTTCCCCGTATATGATAATTCGACATAATCAAAGACATCAACCGGTATACGGGAAACCGCAGTTACCGTAGTTGTCTCGGATCCGGTGATCGAAGTTGTCACCGATGATTCCGGAT
>CADBNJ010000109.1 GCA_902795955.1 Oscillospiraceae bacterium | reverse complement strand
TCGTGCACTTACACAGCAGAAGGCAAATGTCCAGAAGGTTAAGGTTGTTGTTGACGGCACCCCTAAGACAATGCATGTATGCACACGCTGCCTGCGTTCAGGTAAGGTCGAGAGAGCTTGATCCTAGTAAGTTTTTGATTACAGATATAAGAGGTGTCTTGTGATGAGACACCTTTCTTATTGTTAGAATAGGATGTAAACGCACATAATAATGCCCCCGGAGCGTCACGGTTCCGGGGGCAGTTTATTTGTAAAGCTGATAACTACGATTACTTCTGCGGTACTTCGATGACGGATTTGCCGCCCATATACATCCTGAGGGGCTCGGGGATCCTGATGCTTCCGTCCTCGTTCAGGTTGTTCTCAAGGAAAGCGATGAGCATTCTCGGAGGTGCAACACATGTGTTGTTCAGTGTGTGAGCCAGGTAGTTGCCGTTCCCGCCCTTGATCCTGATGCCGAGACGCCTTGCCTGAGCATCACCTAAGTTGGAGCACGAACCCACCTCGAAATACTTCTTCTGCCTCGGAGACCACGCCTCAACGTCGCAGCTCTTGACCTTAAGATCTGCAAGGTCGCCTGAGCAGCACTCGAGTGTTCTTACGGGAATATCAAGCGAGCGGAAATAATCAACGGTATTCTTCCAGAGGATGTCATACCATTTCTTGGAATCCTCCGGCTTGCATACTACTATCATCTCCTGCTTCTCGAACTGGTGGATTCGGTAGACTCCTCTCTCCTCGATGCCGTGAGCGCCGACCTCCTTACGGAAGCAGGGAGAGTAGCTCGTCAGCGTCTGGGGCAGCTCGGACTCGTCAAGCTGTGAATCAATGAACTTGCCGATCATTGAATGCTCGGAGGTGCCGATAAGGTAGAGGTCTTCGCCTTCGATCTTATACATCATATTCTCCATCTCGGCGAAACTCATAACGCCGTCAACGACGCCGGAACGGATCATGTAGGGAGGGATGTAATACGTGAATCCCCTGTCTATCATGAAATCCCTTGCGTAATTAAGGCAGGCGGAGTGAAGTCTTGCGATGTCGCCCTTCAGATAGTAGAAGCCGTTGCCGCTGGTCTTGCGGGCGGAATCCAGATCTATGCCGTTAAGCTTCTCCATGATGTCGACGTGGTAAGGGATCTCGAACTCCGGTACGAACGGATCACCGAACTTCTCGATCTCAACATTCTCTGAATCATCCTTGCCGATGGGAACGGAAGGATCGATGATGTTGGGGATGACGAGCATGATCTTCCTGATCTTCTCGGACAGTTCGGTCTCCTTGACTGACAACTCCTCCAGTTCGTCCTGCATTGCCTTGACCTCGGCCTTGGCGGCTTCGGCATCTTCCTTCTTGCCCTGAGCCATGAAGAATCCGATCTGCTTGCTGATCTTGTTGCGCTGTGACCTTAAATACTCTGCACGGGTCTTGGACTCTCTGAACTCCTTATCAAGAGAGATGACCTCATCCACCAGAGGGAGCTTGTCGTCCTGGAACTTCTTCTTTATATTCTCTCTGACGATGTCGGGATCATTCCTTAAAAGCTTAATATCTATCATAAAACGCCTCCGCTTTTTAATCTTCTCTATTCTATTATTAACCAATTATTTATTCAACTGTGATAAAATTCAAATATAGATATTACGCACAGAAAAGTTGAGGCATTTTGTTTATGATAATCAGGAATTGCGCCGGCGGACTGGTCTTTGTTGATGACAAGGTCTTATTGATACGCAATGATAAGCACGAGTGGAGCTTTCCCAAGGGTCAGGTGCCTCAGGGAGGGAGCGTCAAGGCTGCTGCGGTATCAAGGATCGCCGTGGAGACAGGAGTTACTGCCAGGGCGCTGGTTCCGATCGGCAAGACAAGCTATGAGTTCTATTCGATCACGAGAATGAAGCCCGTGCACAATAATATTTCGTGGTTCGTAATGACCACCGAAGACGACAATGTATCCCCGAATCAGGAGAAGGGGATCATGGACTGCAGATTTGTTCCCGTTGAGGAAGCTCTTGAGCTCATCACGTACAGTCAGGATAAATCACTGCTGATGACTGCTTTCCAGAAGTATAAGGAACTGGCGTGATATTCTGTCTATGATCTTACTGTCAGGAGAAGGCAATTCCCGGATCGAGATCAAACAGTCCGTATTCATCGGCCGTGCAGTCAGGGTCGGAACTCCTGAAGAAGCAAATGACTTTGTAAAGCAGCAGCGCAGTACATATCCGGACGCCCGCCACACGATATATGCCTGGAAGATCTCAGGTGATGTAAACATGCAGAAATACAGTGATGACGGCGAACCTTCGGGGACTGCCGGGATGCCGGTCCTGTCCCTTCTTGAACACGGCGGACTTACGAATACGGCCATTGCGGTAACAAGGTATTTCGGAGGGATATTGCTTGGCAAGGGAGGTCTTGTCAGGGCATATACGGAGTGTGCAAAGCTGGCATTGAACGATGCCGCTCCGGCCGAATATATAGAAGGGAAGGAGACGTTCATAACGGTCCCTTATTCGCTGTCCGACAAGGTCATGTTTGAACTGAAGAATCTCCCGTGTGAGTTAAGAGACACCACGTACCTTCAGGATGTGAAGTTCCTCATAGCCTCATCTGCCGCCGGCACGGAAGAAGTCATCAAGAGGCTGACTGACATTACGGGAGGAGCGGCTGTCTTCGGGGATAACGGTCCCTCCGTGATAAGGGGAGAAGACGTTTTGCTTTGATTTTGTCTGATTTTTGATTAACTTTTGCCTAAAATATAGCGCCTTTGAGTTTTATATTATTGGTATAAGTTCCCTGGAAGGAAGGTGATATAAATGTCCGAAGACGAAGACAGAAAGCTGATCAAGGCATATAAGCGCAACATGGTGATTGTTGCAGTGCTTGCGGTATTCCTTGCCGGAAGCATCCTTTTCTCGGCTTTTCAGACCGTATACATATACAAGCTCAATACCGGTAAGACTGGAACGATGGATTACGTTCCTTCACAGACCACAGAGGGCGAAGCAACTCCCATGAATCATGTGGATACCGCAAATCTTCCCGACCCCTGGTTCTCGCTGGAGGAAGCTGCATCCGTAACAGATCCGAACAAGCAGAAGCTCTCAGTGACCGAGATCGTTGACAAGGTAAGCCCCGCTACGTTCTCGCTCTACACGAAAGGCGATATAAACGGAGCCGAGAGAACACTCGTATCCGGTTCGGGCTTTGTGATCACAAAAGACGGATATGCGGTAACAAATGCTCATGTCATCGAGAAAGCATCCCAAAACCCGGATTACAAGCTGTATGCATCGATTCCCGGCAATACCGAACAGATCCCCTGCGATATCATAGGTCTCGATACCCAGACGGACTGTGCAGTAATCAAGCTTAAGGGTGATCGTGAATATGCCTGTGTTACACTGGGCAGTTCAACGAACCTCCGCACGGGAGAGCTCGTAGTTGCTATCGGCAACGCGCTCGGAACTCTTGACGGAACAGTAACGGTAGGTGTCGTATCAGCCGTTCAGCGCAGCCTGAAACACGACGGATACAGTCTTCCCGTGATCCAGACTGATGCCGCCATCAACGAAGGCAACAGCGGCGGACCACTGATCAATTCATTCGGTGAAGTCGTAGGCATCACCAATGCCAAGATGGTAGTAAATGATGCCGAAGGTCTCGGATTTGCCATTACGATAGACAAGGTCAAAGACGTTATCGAGTCGCTGATCAACTACGGTGTGGTAGTGAACAGATGTTATCTCGGCGTAACGCTCGGACAGGTAGCGGAAGGTTCATATTACAATGCCGTTCCCGGCGTATATGTAGTCGAATATGTTGAAGACGGACCTGCCGATAAGGCCGGATTCAGGATAGGTGACAGGGTAATATCAGTTAATGGTGTTGCAATTGGCAAAACAGATGATATTATTGAAATGCGCGACCGCAACAATGTCGGCGACACATTGCATTTTGTTGTTGACCGCAACGGCGAGGAGATCGGGATAGATCTTGTCATCGGTGACAGTGCGGATTATCAGGATAATAAGACAATAACTGATGATTCCGGCAGATCCGGCAGCAAGCGTGGCGGCAGCGATGATGAGACGGATGAGACTGAAGAGACAAACATCTTCGGCGGTAAGAAATAAACGGAACGGAAGGTAAATTATATGGCAAGAAGCAGTCAGAGCAGAGGTGTTAGGATCATAGCGGTGATATTGGTGATCGCGATGCTGATATCTTTCGCAACTGCACTTATCCTGGCTGTTTCCACTTCCTGATATATAATCTTTTGCTTTACATGGTATTCTGCCCTTCGTGGAGGGGTAATCCGATTTAGAATATACGGCAGACGTGCCTTGATAAACGGTGTGGAGAGAAGTTCAGACAAAAGATATCTGTTTGATCGAAGAATTAGAATAATGATACTTTTTGTGCCTCTAAGCGGATCGGCTTAGAGGCACTTTCAATATAATGTCAGTCCAAATAAAGTCAGTCCGGGTCTGGGAATGCCCGGCCGGCCGGCAGCTTTGAACGGCAGATGACAGCAGGGCTGAAGATGTTGTTTCCGCAAGAATTGACTGATTTTTCCGCAGAAATTGCGGAAAGATCACTGATTATTGCGGAATCCGCAGGAATTGA
>CADBNJ010000108.1 GCA_902795955.1 Oscillospiraceae bacterium | reverse complement strand
GCCGCATTCTGGGAGACGCTTGACGACAGGCTTGACCTCTGCCACAGGGCCCTCCGCTGCAGACACGAGAGACTCAAGGGCACACTGTCCGACGCCGCTCCCATACTCTGGCAGCACGGCGCACTTGCAAGGCTGGAGAAAGGCGAGACGATCAACAAGCTCCTCTATAACGGTTACTCCACCCTGTCGCTCGGATATGCGGGTCTCTGGGAGTGCGTCTATGCCATCACCGGCAAGAAGCTGACCGAGGAGGAAGGCAAGAAGTTCGGTCTTGAAGTCATGCAGAGACTTAACGATGCCTGCGCCGTCTGGAAGGCGGAGGAACATATCGACTACTCGCTCTACGGCACGCCTCTGGAGTCAACGACATACAAGTTTGCAAAGGCTCTCCAGAGAAGATTCGGCATCATCGAGGGCGTGACCGACAAGAACTACATTACGAACTCCTATCACATTCACGTTACCGAGCAGATCGATGCTTTCAAGAAGCTCGAGCTCGAATCCGAATTCCAGAGACTGTCACCCGGCGGAGCCATCTCCTATGTTGAAGTTCCCAACATGCAGAACAATATCCCCGCCGTCATCTCGGTTATCAGATTCATCTACGATCACATCATGTACGCAGAGCTCAACACCAAGTCGGATTACTGCCAGGTGTGCGGCTTTGACGGCGAGATCAAAATCGAGAAGGTGGACGGCAAGCTCATCTGGAAGTGCCCCAACTGCGGCAATACGGATCAGAATAAGATGAACGTGGCCAGAAGGACATGCGGCTACATAGGCACGCAGTACTGGAACCAGGGAAGAACGCAGGAGATCGCCGAGAGAGTAATGCATCTGTGACTTTAAGCATGTTTTTACTCATGCAGTCGCACCTTCGCGGGCATTAATATGCACAAACTTAACAGGGTCCGTTCCCGCTCGTGCTCAAAAGCATTCGTAAAAAATGCTCAAAGTCATTACGGAAACGTTCCTCCCTTTCCTGCGGGCACCTTCAGTCAACACCTCTTTAATGTTATAATGCATTCATGTCTACCGATATGTCAGTCAACGCATCAGCAAATGCCGCAAAGCCGACAAAGAGGCACGAGGATTATTGGGATATAATCCGCGGTATATGCATACTGCTTGTTTTCGCGGGGCATGCGATAGGCGGGTGGAATTTCATTACGAATGATTTCCTATATCCGCCTGACGGCTTCTACTACAATTTCTGGGTGTGCGCGAGGTGCCTGATCAACTGCAGCGTCCCGGTGTTCATCTTCATATCCGGATACATGGTGAGCAGCAAGTACTACGACAGCCTCGGATCGTTCTACAGCAGACGTGCATTGAGGCTCCTGCCTCCGTTTGTCATCTGGTCGGCGGTCTATGTGCTTGTAGAGATATTCGTATATCACACGGATATCCAGATCATGGGCATCACTCACTTCTGGTACGGCATACAGCTCTACTACCTGCCGGTACTGTTCCAGCTGGCTTTATTTGCGCCCGTCTTCTTCATTGCGGGAAACAAAAAGGCCGTCCTCATAGCAACGCTCGTGATCAATCTCATCAACAACACATGTCACGTGATATATCACTACACGATGGGCACCATTGTTCCCAATGAGCTCGTGCTCGGCACAGGGTACATCTTCTTCTACACCTTGGGGCTGTATTTGCGCAATACAGATCCCGGCATGCTGAAGAGGATCTCCGTGAAGCTCGCGTCTGTCATGTTCGCGGCAGGTCTGGCTATATACATAACCGCATCACTCGTGTGCATGCATTTCACCAACAGCGCCACGGCATCGACCAGCTTCCTTACTGTCGCCACGCTCATATGCGCCGTCTCAGCCATCGTCTTTTTGTATGTGCTCAGGGAACACACCAGGGGTTACGAAGCACGTAATCCCGTCATGCGCATGCTCCGCTGGTTCGGCTTGCACAGTCTGGACTTTTTCCTCGTCCACTGGGTATTTGAGAATTACATCAAGATATGGCTTATCACCAATGTTAAGGATCCCGATCTTCTGTTCCTGTGCAATGTTCCCCTGGTTGCCGCAACGGTCATTCTCTGCGTCATCTATTCACTGATCGCAGACCTGATACGCGGCCGGATCGTCAAGGCATCGAGAACCAAAACATCAGTATGAGGCGTTAGAATGTACTACGGAGCCATCAAGAATTGTGACATAGCCAACGGAGCAGGAGTCAGAGTATCGCTGTTCGTATCGGGATGCAGGAATGCGTGCAAGGGTTGTTTTCAGCCGGAGACATGGTCATTCACATACGGGTCAGAGTTCACTCCGGATGTTGAGAATGAAATCATCGGCATGATGAGACCCGGCTACATACGGGGGATCACCATACTGGGCGGCGACCCGATGGAGCCCGAGAATCAGAGAGATCTGCTGCCGTTCATAAAGCGCGTGAGATCAGAGCTCCCCGGCAAGGACATCTGGATGTATTCCGGATATACCTTTGAGGAACTCACGGGCGGCAACCCGCATTGCTCAATTCCCGAGACACCTGAGATCCTGCGTAATATAGACGTTCTGATCGACGGAAGATTCGTTGAGAATCTCCGCGACCTGTCGCTTCAGTTCAGGGGATCGTCCAACCAGAGGATAATAGATGTGAGTCAGACATTACAGAACGGCGGGATCGTTCTGTGGGAGGAATGACGTGATAGATCTTATATCAGTTGACAACATGCGCCTGTCCGATCAGGCAACGATAGCATCGGGCGTTCCCGGAACAACACTCATGGAACGCGCCGCCAAAGGGATATACCTGTCCTCCGGCGTATGGGACAAGGCAGGATCCGTCTGCATCGTGACGGGCTCCGGCAACAACGGCGGCGACGGGTTCGCGCTGGCACTTATCCTCCATGACAAAGGCATCCCCGTATCCGTATTCACTCTGAGCGGCAAGGCCTCAGGCGATGCCCTGTACTACAAGGCGAAAAGCATCCGCCGCGGGATGGACATCAGACCTGTCGAGGGCAGCTTCACTCCGGACTGCGATGTCATCGTCGACTGCCTCCTCGGCACCGGCTTCAAGGGCGAACCGCGTGAGGCTTATGCGCAGGCGATAGATAAGATCAACGAACTCCACGGCAGAGGATGCCGTGTCATATCAGCCGACATCAACAGCGGCATGAACGGCGACACGGGTGAATATAAGTGCTGCATAATATCAGATCTGACAGTCTCCATCGGTCAACTTAAGAAGGGTCAGATCACCCCCTCCGCTCTGGCAGTTACCGGAAGGCTGACGGTTGCCGATATCGGAATAGTCCCCGTTAATAAGGAGGATTCCGTCGACGAGAGCGAGTACGGGATAGATGTGGTTACTGTCAGGGATTGATAATGGCGGACGGGGATGCAGAACTGAAACAGCAGATCATCATGGGAAAAGAGTATATATTCGTATAACAGACTCTAATAGTCGCCGCTTTTGCCCTGATTTCATACATCGCGATACACTGCCGGCAGACAATCTGCTTACCGATAATTGATCT
>CADBNJ010000107.1 GCA_902795955.1 Oscillospiraceae bacterium | reverse complement strand
CCCTGGATCATGTCGCAGCCCTCCGACGCGAGGAAATCCACCTGGGCCTTGTCTTCGACGCCCTCGGCGACGGTGATCATGTTGAGGCCCTTGGCAAGCCTTATGGCTTCCTTAACGACGATGTGCTCTCGCTCCTCGTCATCGCTGCCGCGGAAGAACCCGGCGTCGAGCTTGAGGACGTTGAGCGGCAGATCCTTCAGGGAATTGAGTGATGAATAACCTGAGCCGAAGTCGTCCATTGACACTGCAAAGCCGTACTGCTGGAGATGGGAGATCGTGTGAAGGAGAGCGTTCTTGTCGTCGAAGAAAGCGCTTTCGGTAAGCTCGATCTCGACGAGGTTGTGAGGGCAGCCCTCGCTGTCGACGATGTCCCTGATCTGCTCGGCAAGGTCGCTCTCGACGAAATGGGCTCTGGACACGTTGACAGACACGGGAACGCACTCGTATCCTGCGTCGACCCACCTCTTCTGGTCGCGGGCCACGTGCCTGATCATGTAGTGATCAAGCTCGGTGATGAAGCCGGACTCCTCGAAGATAGGGATGAACTTGCCGGGCGGAACGAGCCCCGTCTCCGTCTGCCATCTGACAAGTGCTTCGGCGCCCATGAGCTTGTCGGTGCGCGGGTCGTACTTGGGCTGGTAATAGACGATGAACTCCTCCCTGTCGATGGCGTTCTGCTGCCTCTCATTGACGTTGTCGATCCACTTCTGGTCGTTGAGGAGCTTCCTGTCGAATACGGCGATGCCGGACTCGCCGGAATCGGAGATCGATATGCGGGCCGCACACGCGTTGTTGTAGTACATTTCGAGCTGAGGATCCTTGCGCCTCTCGGGCGTCGCGGGTATGAAATCAATGCCCGCCTGGAAGTTGAACCTGTGGTCGGAATCGACCTTCTCGAGCTTGCCGATTATGCTGTGGATCCTCATCTTGAGGTCATTCTCATCGGTATACCTGACAAGCATCGGGAACGACGACGACGTGCGCGCACACATGTCCTTCTTGTCTATGTTCTCGGTTATGACCTTATACACTTTGGCGAGCATCTCCTCGCCTTCCTCAACGGAGTGGCACAGCACATAATTCCTGAACTTCACGAAAACAAGATTCACCACGGCGAAATTGCTCTTGCGGTATCTGAACTTGCGGAGCTTCTCCTCCCCCTTGATCAGGAACCACATCCAGTTGTGATTATCCGACACATAGTCCATGAACAGGAGCTTCGTCATCCTGCGCTGGCTGACAAGGTGCGTGATGGAATTGACGATTATGATCACGAACAGCACGAATATCACTATTGCAATGACAGCCGCAAAAACGATCGTGAAAGTATAGTCGAGCGGAGTTATCATCATCTCTGCACGGTAGAAGAACGTCGACCCGTCTGACAGCTCTCCGATCCCGACCCAGAAACTCAGATCCAGGTCATCGTGCCTGCCTATTGTCGAGAAAAACAAGTCTATGTCATTCTCATCATAATTGATGTCGACATTACTGTCGTCACCTATGACAGGCGGCAGATATCCGGTGCGGCTGTCGCTGTAGATCCTTATATACTGACCGTACGGAATCCCGTCAAATGTATAGACCGAGCTGCTCTTTGTCATGTCCAGCGTATCTTCGCCGTTAATGTACTTGACCTCGCCTTCCTTATCTACGATCTTATACACTCCTATCGCCTGCCCGATCAGCTCGTGATCGAACACCTTGCCGTCGATGACCGACGAATCATATATCTTCGCCATCGTCCTCGCATAGTCGATCTCTGAATACGCCCTCGACAACAGATAATGCGTCGTGAACACGGCCATCGCCAGCGACAGCACGAGACTCGCGAAAACAAACATCAGGAAATAGAAGATTATCGCCCCCACAACATGAGGCTTCCTCAGCTTGAGCGCCTTCTTCTTACTCTTCTTGATCTCTTCACTTGTCATTTCCCTCTTTGCCATAATCTACAGCCTCGCTAAACCTTATTTGTAATCGTCGACGTCAAATCTCAGATCCTTATAATAGTAGTCCCTGTCTTCCTCAGTTATCGTCTTGACCACCCTGCACGGATTGCCGACAGCCACCGAATTATCCGGAATGTCCTTAGTCACGACACTTCCGCCGCCGATGACCACGTTATTGCCGATCTTAACGCCCGGCATGATACACGTATTCCCGCCGATCCAGCAGTTATCGCCGATCGTAATGTCGATGCCGTACTCATACCCGGAATTACGCGTATCCGGATGTATCGGATGTCCCGCAGTATAGATCGCCACATTAGGCCCGAACTGTGCATTCTCCCCGATCCTGACCTTGCCGACATCCAGTATGATCAGATTATAATTTGCATAGAAATTCTCACCGACTTCCACGTTATAACCGTAGTCGCATCTGAAAGGAGCCTCAATATGTATCATCTCCCCGGTCTTCCCCAGGATCTCCTTGATCAGCTCCGTCTGCCTCCCGGTGTCCCTCGGATCAAGCCCGTTATACTCGGCAATCTTGCACTTGCATGCCATCCTCTCTTCAGCAAGCCCGTCCATCCAGGCCTTGTACGGCAGATTCGCCAGCATTCTTTCTTTCTGGTTCATATATCCTCCGGGGCAGTCATCAGTTTGTTGTCGATAGTAATTATTATAACTCAAAAAAGTATCTTACGGGGCGTGTACATTTG
>CADBNJ010000106.1 GCA_902795955.1 Oscillospiraceae bacterium | reverse complement strand
TTCCGTCGTTCATTTGCGTAGTCCTGCCTTGCGCAGGAGCTTACCTGCCAAATGTCTTGTTCTCATGTATACATACCTGACAGGAAAGATAAAATGCCAGAATCTTGAATATATCCTGTAACCTGTATCTTCAACTGAGATTTCCTTTCCCTTGCGTATTACTTTGGCAAGTACGCCGATAATATCGTTGTCGCTTATGCCATACTCTTTGCTGATGCAATTATCGCCTCTTATAACATAATCGGACTCTCTTACCTTGATTATCCTGTGGAGCACATACCTGTGGCTGTTACCGTATCTGTACAGCGGAACATCGTACTTCTTCAGCCGCCCTTCAGGCTTGACTATTACCACCAGATCCCGCCCCTGCTTTATCAGTGGCATCATACTTGTTCCATGATTGGAATAGATGAGCTTACCCTTCTTCTCAAGCTCCTCTATCATGGTAGATTCAGTCATCCAGTGCTCCAACCTGTCTGAGGGATTCTATAACCTTGTGAACATCGGCTCTGATCGTGTCTTCAGGAGCTTCAAATCTCTCCATCATCGCGGCAACCACGTCATCCTCGGTCGTATCCTCAGCCAAAAGGTCCATTATTGCACCCATTGTCTTGTTGCCTCTTACGATGCCCGAGAAAGACTCATTTCCCGTGGGTATGAGCATTGTCTCGCCATCGCTGTCATGCCTGATAAAAGTGCTCTTGATCTTCATTGGTGATCATCCTTTCATTGCGTTGTATGCGGTCTCGGCCGCGCTTATGTCCATGTTACATTTCAGCTTATAAAACTTTACACTTTTAGTCAATTCATCAATGAGCTCCAGCGTCCTGACGAACGCATTCCGGTCAGCCGGTCTGTATATCTGCTGCAGCAGAACAGGATATGCCTGCTGTCTGCCGATCCCGGTTATCACATTGGTATCCCCGCGTTCCAGAACGCATACCGCCTTAAGCGGGACACTTATGTTACTGCCGAGCCTGTGCTTGCCGTTATACGGTGTTCCGTACACTACTGCCATACCGTCCTCTACACTTACAAGCGGCTTATCGTCGTTGACCATCACTGCTCTGTCTCCCAATAGTTTACGCCAGAGCGCCGCATGAGTGGATTTGCCTGTACCGCTCCTGGCCGTAAACATATATGCGGCACCGTCAACAGCCACAACAGAGCCGTGCATGAGAAATGTATCATAGAACGGCATCTTCTCGGCTATCTTGCGGTATACGGCAAGCTCTTCAAGGTATTGATCCCTGTACAGGGCCGGTTCGTCCGATCTTGATCTCTCATACTCAATGTCAGATCCGCTTATAGTCACATCTATGTCGGCATCGGATCGGTCACTAATTCGGTAGTCTTGACAGTACTCATGCACATCCCCGTATATCGAACTGACCTTGATGACACGGTCTCCCATTCTGTAACTGCCGGTAAACACTATCTCTCAGCTCCTTCAGTCACACATCAGCAAGGATCGTCTTCGATCTGCACATCATCATCGCCGCCGGCCGTATCACCGGTGATCTTCAGATGATCGAGTTCATACACCGTATCGATCACCTTGCACTCATAGCACCTGTCGTTTATTACAGGACATACCGACCTTCTGGCCGCCGTACATTCCGGGAGGAAGCAGCAGGCGCTGCATTTATCGTCGAGATATACGGCATTCTTAAGCTTCTCATAGAGTTCTTTATCAGTTATCCCGTCGGTAACATTGCCCCAGTTGTGACCTGCCGGAAGATTCTCGCAATTGGTGAAGGATCCGTCAGGCATTATTATCACGGCGAGGTCCATTGCATCCGAGAAACAATAGTTATACCTCATCCCGCCTCTTGATATCTGGGTGTTGAACATCTTCCCCTTGGGTGTACCCTCCACAAGATCGTACAGATCCATTATCGACTGATGAAGCGAAGTGATGGAATCCAGCTTCATTTCCTGATGCAATGGGGCAAGATATATGCTTACATTCTCATACTTGCCGAATCTCTCATATATATCATCGAAAAACTCTTCCGCCCCGCCGATATTGGTCCTGTCAAGGTTGCATCTCAGCGACACCAGTACGCCCCTGTCCGCAAGCCTTGCAATGTTATCCATAACTACATCATATGTAAATCTCTTATCGGGATAAGCCTTACGCAGTTCATAATCGGATCTCTTGCCGTCGACCGATACCTGGGCTCTCTTAAGATGCCACACGTTAACAGCCTCTTCCGCCAGTTCGTCGCTGATAAGACTGCCGTTCGTAACTATCGCAGACGTGTATTCCACGCCTTTGGAGGCGAGCTGATTACATATGTACGTGATAACGTCACGTGCAACCGTCGGCTCTCCTCCGAACCACTCCAGCCTGATCTTACCGTCCTGCTTTGTCTTCATGATGTAATCCACGACCCTGTCTGCCGTCTCATGTGTCATCGTCTCCGGAACAAAGCCATACTCAAAACAATAGGCGCATCTGGCATTGCAGGCAGTGGTGGGAAGGATCGTGTACTTGCTCATTCCCTTCTGCTTGCCTGTCCTCATTATGCGGAGAATGGCCAGAATATCATTATAGTGATCCTTCTCAACATAATTCTCGCCTACTATATACCTCTTGCTCAGCAGTTCACCCAATCCCATGCTGCGGATCTGCTCTGCAGGCTTAACGCCGTTCTTAAGTTCCGACAGCAGATCATACTCATCAGG
>CADBNJ010000105.1 GCA_902795955.1 Oscillospiraceae bacterium | reverse complement strand
GATTCTGAGTTACGACATGAAGCAAAGGAAACTAAACAGATTAGGATAATAGCAGAAACAGAAATAAACTTCCTCATGATGACCTCCATATAGGGACAAAAAAGCTTCCTTAACTTATTCAGATTATAACATCTATGCACAATGCCTGTGTTATGCAGTGAGCACACACCATCTTCATTACCATAAAGATTAACCCCGGATCACACTCTCAATCGTACTTACTGACAATATACTCCGGTCTTACCGCCTCCGGATCCTCGACCCACTCACCGTCCTTTAAGCTGTAGCATACCGTTCCGACATCGCCTGACTGAACCCAGATATTGTAGCTGTCTTTCTCCCAGCAGATGCCCTGGAAATCACTCTTGCGGCATGGCGAGAAAGATCCGGCGTACTTTTTGTCCCCCGATGTCTTCATAACGGTTATCAGGATATTGCCGCCTCCGTCTTTGATATTGGCAATGTACTTCCTGTCGTAACTTAATGACTCCTCCATGGTAAAGCTTCCGTATTTCTTAAGATGGCCCTCTTCCGCGTCTTGTCTGACCTGATCAATGATCGGGAGCCAATAAGATGCCATATCCTTGGGCAGTTCCATGTAGTAATAGCCTTCCTCTTCCGGCTTGCTTGCTCCACCCATGCAAAGGACGAAGAAATAGAGTTTGGATCCGTATTCAAATACGGACACGCTGCGACTGGTCCCGTCGTACATGACCTTGATGTTGACCTCGGTATCGTCGATCTTCCTGAATTCCTCAGGCTGTTCCTTGGCATTGATCTTCAGATCACATTCATCCAGATGGTATTTGACATGGTTCGGATCGTATTGAGCCTCCTCGTTAAAAAGCTCCACAAATCTGTCCTTGTCGATAACGACATCCGTCTCTGCAACTTCTTTTTTGAACTGAGCATTGTTGCCGACTCTGAATTCGCATTCTATATCGCCTTTTATCTTCTCCATCGGATCTTTTTTTGTGGAGATAAGTGACAGACAACCCGTCATCTGACAGATCATCAGCAATGTGAGTATGGCAATTATCGTCTTCCTCATATTAAACTCGCACCTCAGCCCTGCTCGAGCTCCTCACCGAGCTCAAAGAACTCGTCGTAATATTGCTTCAGGAGTTCGGCATTGTCGCCGTATTCCTTATATTCCGCTTCTCCGGCGCCTGCTGTGAACAGTGCCTCCAGTTCGCTCTGACGCTCTTCAAGTTCCCCTATCATCTTCTCCAGAGAGCGCAGCCTTTCGCGCTTCCTGGCAAGTTCCTTGCGCGCCTTGACAGGATTGACTGCTGCCGGAGAAGATGCCGCCTGCGCAGAGGCGCCTGTAGGCTTAACCTCAACATCAGGAGACTCATCTGCAGTGCGGTAATCCCGCAGGTAGTATTCGTACTTATCGTAGATCTTCGCGCGCCCGTTCTTGAATCCCAGAACGCGGTCGGCACACTTATCTATGAAGAATCTGTCGTGGCTGACACACACGATAGCGCCGTCGTAATAACTCAGCGCATCCTCAAGTATCTCACGGGAATTGATGTCCAGGTGATTTGTAGGCTCATCCAGCACAAGAAGGTCAGGATTCTGATCAAGGAGCTTGCACAGATACAGCCTTGACCTCTCTCCTCCCGAGAGCATGCTGATCTTTTTGAAGACGGCTTCACCTCTGAATCCGAACCTGGCCAGAAGACTCCTCGCATCGGTAACGGACAGGTCGGAATCCGCCACGAGTTCTTCATAGAGCGTACGCGACTCATCCTCGAAAGGAACAAACTGTCCCATCACGCCGCACTTAAGACCTGCCGACAGAAGTATCGTGCCCGAGTTCCCGTAAGCGTCCCCTGTCAGCATATGGAGCAGCGTGGTCTTGCCGCATCCGTTGAAAAAAAAAAAAAAAATCTTCTCGTCTGCTTTGAGTTCAAAGCTCACATCAGAGAACAACGGAGATTCCGAATCGTCGAACTGCTTGCTGACCGCCTCGCAGCTGAGGATCACACGGTCGCTCTTGCCCGTGCGTTCAACCGGCACGGCTTTGAAGTTCATCTTTGCAAATTCGGCGGGCCTCAGTGACCTTTTGGACTCGAGTATCTCTTCGAGCTTATCGACCATCTTCTCCCTCTGATGATAACCCGAGATATTCCTGTGGGACAGCATCGTCTGCTTGACTTCAAGCTGGTGCTCGAACTCCGCTTCGAGGTTTGCAATCTCCGATTCGAGCGTCTTGAGGCGCTCTGCCTTCTGCTGCTTATACGAAGTATAGTTGCCCTTATACTGCGTTATATGACCTCCGTCGAGTTCGATCACGCGCGTTGCCACGGAGTCGATGAAATGTCTGTCATGAGTAATCACAAAGACTGCTCCGCCATATGAATTGAGGAACTTCTCAAGCCACTCTATCGCTTCGAAATCAAGATGGTTCGTCGGCTCATCGAGCAGTATAACATCAGGGTGCTCTACGATAAGCCGCGCCAGACAGACGCGCATTTTCTCGCCGCCGGACAGAGTCATGAGATCGGTGCGGTCATCAATACCGCTCAATCCCAGGCCTCCGAGCGCATCGCGCAGCCTGTGCTCGTAATCGTATCCGCCCATCGCCTCATATTCAGCGATCAGATCTGCATAAGATGCCATGAGCTCGTGCCGGTCCGGATCGTCCGCGACGGAAATCTCCGCTTCAAGCGAGGCGATGTCTGCCTCCAGTTCCTGCATCCTCCTCGGCTTAAGGCTCGACGATGACAGATCCTGCTCATCCATGTTCTGCGACAGGAACCCCGCCACTGTATTGCCGTGCATTATCACGTTGCCCGAGGACGGCTCATACCTGCCGCTGATTATCTTAAAAAGCGTGGATTTGCCGGTTCCGTTATCGCCGACGAATGCGATCCTGTCCCCTTCCTCCACACGAAAAGAAACGCCGTCCAGAATACGACGTTCCCCAAAATCCATCGAGATGTTGTCAACAGTTATCAGCGGCATTACTCAACGATCGTCCCCGTAAAAGATATCTGGAACTTGCTCTCACGGATATCGGTTATCTTAATGACGACCTCGTCGTGATACTTGATCCTGTCAGCCTTAGCCCCCTCCGCATTGATATACATCGTGGGACCGAGATTCGGTGTCGGAGCAGAGAATATCTGCCCGTACGTATAGTCCTTATTCGCGTCGACAAGAACTGTCTTGCCCTTGACGTTCTGCCCGCCCGCATGGGCCGCATACATCTCCTGCGGGTTCGGGTAATCGGCATCCTTCCCGCATCCTGCCAGAACAGAAGTCATGCACAGCAGCGACATTATTATCATGATCACGGATAATGTCTTCTTCATAATTCCCACCGTATCAGTTCTTCTCAGCTATCGCTTCTATCTCGCAGAGAGCCCCCTTGGGAAGCGCCTTGACTGCGACGCACGATCTTGCAGGCTTACTGACAAAATACTCCTCATAGACCGCATTGAACGTACCGAAATCAGCCATATCAGTAAGATAGCATGTTGTCTTGACGACCTTGCTCATATCGGATCCCGCCGCCTCGATGACAGCCTTCACATTCTCACAGGCCTGTCTTGTCTGCTCCATTATCGACTCAGTGTCGATGGTGCCGTTCTTCGGGTTGATCGGGATCTGACCCGACGTAAATATAAAGCCCAGTGCCATCTGTGCCTGAGAATAAGGTCCGATAGCCTCAGGCGCTGCGTTTGTCGCAATCGTATACATATTGATTTCCTCCCCCGGTATCTCTCGACATATTATAGCATATTGATTAGAATTAACTGCATCAGTATCAGTTCGGAGGCGGATAAATGAAGACTATGAGGAAGGCTGCTGCAACAGTGCTGGCGATAGCAGTATTAGTGCTGACTGCATCTGTATTCACTGCATGCGGCAGGATCGACCGGGAGCGGGTTGTCAAGCGCATAAGATCTTACGCGAAAGCAGTATCCGACCTGGATTCCACCAGGTTACAGAATCTGACGGATATCATTGCGGATAAGGATGCCAAGCGCATCATCAGCAGCATGAAGATGGAAGGGCTTGAGGATAAGGAGAGAAGCGTAAAGCGCGCGATCGCCTCGACCATCAAATACAAGATCGACGAAGACTCCATCAGCAAAGGCAGCGACGGTGACACCGTAGTGTGCAAAGTCACATTCACTATCGTAGATTATGCCTCTGTACTGGATGACGACTCTTTGGCAGATTCCAAAGCCATGATCAAGGCGGTCAATTCATCCACGCGCACCAAAGATTATGAGACAGATCTTGAACTGATGCCCGAAGATGATGATTATATCTTTACAGAGGGATCGATCACCGAACTTGCCGGATTGTATTCTTTCCTGGACGAGGAGATCAAAATACCGCTTTCGGCCTCAGAGATCGGCGGGATGGTCGACCGCTTGGTATGGAGCAGCGGCGGAGAAGATACCAACATAAATATAGATAAGCTCGAATTCGACCTGACTTTCAAGGGTTTCCCCGATGCTGATTATTACTACAAAGTATTCAAAGACGGCGAGGAGGTATACCAAAGCCGCCCGCTCCACACAGAGGGTAATACGGCACATGTTGTTTTCGGGCGTGAACATGGCGCTGTCATGGACGGCGAATACCTTGCGGAAGGCGGATACGAGATCTATATTCATCTGACGCACGACGATACCTACCTCATATCAGGCTACAGTTATGTCAATGTAAAAAAGCCGGTCCCCACTCAGGCTCCTGTGCCCGCAGGACCGGTCACCACCGAATTCAGTTATACGTGCGAATTCCTCAAGCAATCCCTCGGCGGGGATTTCAACACCGTAAAGAAAAACATGGAGGAACATTACGGAATAAAACTCAAAGAAATCGAAAGATACTCCAATGCTGACAATGTCATCACCGAACCCTATTGCGAAGTGATCTTTGACTGCACGGTAAATATCGGTGACATCGTTTTCAACAAGGTCTCGATAAATTATATCGAATCCAACAATTATGTGTATTCGATCGGGTTCCACAGTGACGGAGCCGGCAAAGACACCAATAAACGCAACTACGACAGCAGTTCATCCCAGCTGGGCAGCCTGTACGGCGATCCGTTCTCTTCCGGCAGCTATGAGAATTATGAATATTACACCTTCAAATCGCCGGACGGATTCTCCTTCTTTGCATGCTTCGCGGATTGGGTACAAGACGGCAACTACACTTCGATCCTGAGTGCATACAACATCAACGACGGCTATCACACAGAAGACTTTAAAGAATAAGACGGCAGTTTTTGTTATAATGTAAGGGCAAAGAATATTAAGGGGGCTTCACTATGGGTTTAATCGAGAGGACTTACAAGAACGGAGAGATAATAATAAAGGAAGGCGACAACGGCACAAGCTTTTTCCGTCTTCTTGAAGGGAGCGCCTTCGTTTATGCGGGCTTTGGCAAGAACGACCAGGTCAAGCTGGCTGTCCTTGAGGAAGGCGAGTTTTTCGGTGAGATGGCCATTCTCGAAGCTTATCCCAGGAGTGCAACAGTCGTGGCCAAAGGAACCGTCCGCGCCATAGAGATCCCAGAGAGCGACATGAATGCCTTCTTCGCAGAGGATCCTTCCATGATCGCCGAACTCATGACACACCTCGGCAACAGAGTCTGTGCGATGGCCGCAGACTTGAGCGAGGCCGAGACGCTTCTCGGCGAACTTCGTGAATCCGAAGCAGCCAAGAACAAGAAGTCATTATTCTCCAAGATCAAGAAGCATATCGACATGTATCAGTCGAATAAGAACAAGATCACCGAACCGGACAAGGAATCGATCCGCGATGCACTCAAAGCAATACCCGACGACGGCACCGGCAACTTCAAGACATACGGCAAAGGTCTGATCATATTCAAGGAGGGATCCGTCGACAACAACATGTACATCCTTCACTCCGGCACCGTCGGCATGTACAGCGGATACCGTACCAAAGAAGCACTCAAGCTCACCGAGTTCACCGCACCAACCTTCTTCGGCGAGATGGGCATCATCTCCGACGAACCCAGGAGCGCTTCCGCAGTCGCTGAAGAGAGCGGCACCAGAGTCGAATCCATCTGCCGCGATGACCTCGAGCCGATCTTCAGATCCTGCCCCGCCAAGATCGACATGATCCTCCGTCACCTGTCTTACAAACTGAGGAAGCTCAACAGCGACTTCCTTAACACATGCAAGGAGATCACTGAGATCTACAACAATAAGTGAGTTGATCGGATTTTAGGTTGTAAAGATAATAATGACCGCCCGGGAGTGGCGGTCATTATTTGTTTGTTCCGAGCAGCGGTCCGTATAGGTTCCGAAGATCTAGTATCTCTTTTGTCGACAAAGAAAAAACTCTCAAGCCAGAGTCGGGCAGAGCAGATCAGGTCAATCAGGTCGTTCACGTCACCATCAGTGAAGCCCGCAACTGCTTGCGAGCGGACTTCCGCAGGTTTGGTGCCGGGATGAGCACCTTCAAGTTTCACTGATGCAAAATGCGAGCGCCAAACCGAGGACTGTAGCGAGCAAGTCTATTGCCGGGCGTGAGTAGAGCTCAATGTTGGCGGCGTACATTGAGCAGTATACTGCGTAGGCAGAGTAGAGCTC
>CADBNJ010000104.1 GCA_902795955.1 Oscillospiraceae bacterium | reverse complement strand
TGGAGATGCATATGAGAGTATCTAAAATGTTTTTGGCAACACAGCGTGAGATTCCCGCTGACGCAGAGATCCCTTCACATCAGCTGATGCTGAGGGCGGGTCTGATCCGCAAGGTGGCTTCGGGCGTGTATTCTTTCATGCCGATGGGCTACCGCGTTTACCGTAAGGTTGAGAATGTCGTAAGGGAAGAGATGGATAAGGCAGGAGCGCAGGAGCTCATCATGCCGGCGATCCTTCCCGCGGAGGTATATATGGCGTCCGGCAGATGGGAGAGATTCGGACCTGAGATGTTCAGGCTTAAGGACCGCGGAGGAAGACAGTTCTGCCTCGGACCTACGCACGAGGAACCCTTTACGGAGGCGGTAAGAGACACCATCAGGTCTTATAAGCAACTGCCTGTTACTCTCTATCAGATCCAGCACAAATACAGAGACGAGAAGAGACCGAGATTCGGCATCATGAGATGCAGAGAGTTCGTAATGAAGGACGCGTATTCTTTCGATGTGGACGAGGCAGGTCTCGATGTATCTTACAAGACAATGTACGAGGCATATAACAAGATCTTCACGAGACTCGGACTTGACTACACGATCGTTGACGCAGACTCGGGTGCAATGGGCGGTTCCGGTTCGCAGGAGTTCATGGTGAAGAGCGAGGTCGGCGAGGACGGCATCTGCTACTGCGACGGATGCGGATATGCGGCCAACGAGGAGAAGGCTGTGTGTGTTGCTCCCGAGCAGGATCAGGCAGAGATGCTCCCCGTCGAGAAGATCCACACGCCAAATGTTAAGACGATAGAGGAGCTGATGAGCTTCATGAATGCCGAGCCGTCGGCGTTTGTTAAGACGATCCTATACAACATCGACGGAAAGATCGTTGCGGCAATGGTAAGAGGTGACAGAGACATCAATGAGACGAAGCTGGGCAACCTCTACGATGCAACGGAGATGGATCTCGCATCCTTTGCAGATGTTGAGGAGATAACAGGTGCCAAGGTCGGATTCGCTGGCCCTGTGGGCCTCAAGAAGAAGATCGACGTTATCGTAGATCTCGAAGTTGCATCGATGAAGAACTTCATCGTCGGTGCGTGCGAGACTGATTATCACTTCAAGAACGTGAATATCGGAAGGGATTTCGAAGCAACGAAGGTAGTTGACATCAGGAATCTCATCGAAGGCGACAAGTGCCCTAAGTGCGGCGCTCCCATCAAGATGGCAAGAGGCGTTGAGGTAGGACACATCTTTAAGCTCGGCACAAAATATTCCAAGGCATTGAACTGCGTCTATCTCGATAAGGACGGCAAGGAGAATACGATGGTAATGGGATGCTACGGCATCGGCGTCGGCAGGACCCTTGCAGCGATCATCGAGCAGTATAACGACGAAGACGGCATCAAGTGGCCGGTTGAGGTCGCACCTTATAAGGCGATCGTCGTTCCTACGAAGGTAAATGACGAAGAGAACATGGCGCTTGCTGAGAAGATCTACGGCCGGCTTCAGGACAGGGGCATCGAGGTAATGATCGACGACAGGAACGAGCGTCCCGGCGTTAAGTTCAAGGATGCAGACCTCATCGGTATTCCGGTAAGGATCACGGTAGGAAGAAGAGCAAACGAGGGCATCGTTGAGGTTAAGTACAGAATGACAGGCGAGATGAGCGAGATGACTGCAGATGAGGCTGTTGAAGCCGTAGTATCTCTGTAACCGCATATTCAGGCACTGACAGGAGTTAACAATGTTGAGAGCAGGATTGATATCATTGATCATATCAGGATCGGTAATATTCAATCCTGTTTCTGTTTATGATCAGGATGTTCAGGAGGTTCAGGCTGCTGTTGTAAATGCTCCGTCGTATCAGAATGCAGATTACGAATCCGTTGAATATGTGAGCAGATACGGGAAGCAATCCACATTATCTGTCCGGGATAACAAGCTCGTATTTACTTCGTCATGTGCGTCCTCGGTCAGCATCATAGTTGCTGACAACAGCACATATAAGAAGCTGGTGTCGGATAAGTCAAAGGGCAGCGACATAACGCTGAACATCGCATCCAAGATGAAGAAGAACAGGATCTACAACGTCAGCATCTATATTACTGCAGACGGCGTGGATTCACTCTACACGGCTAACTATATTGCCAAGGACGGAGACGGGAATGTGCATTTCGTAATGTCGCCTGTGTATGAGTTCAACAAGGAGAGGTGCTCCGAGATGTGGACTGATGACAAGTCGCTTAAGGAATGCCTTCAGCCGCAGAACGACGTGGAGTGTGATGATCCTCTGGTGATCGCGACGAGTAATGAGATCTGCAGGGGCCTTACGAATGACTGGGACAAGGCATTCGCGATATATACATACGTGACGAACGAGCTGATCTACGATGATCTTCAGCTGGATGACGAGAAATACGTGTATCAGGATGACGCTCCGACACTGATACGCAGGAAGATAGGGATCTGTGAGGGCTTTGCAAACGTGTTCACGGCACTTTGCAGGGTGCAGGGGATACCGTCTGTCGTGCAGTTCGGGACGACGCAGACTTTCGAGGATTTCCTGTCTGACAAGGAGAAGAGGGACGACGAGTGCCCCAATCACGCATGGTCTGCCGTATTCCTCGGGAACAAGTGGTATTTTGTCGATCCGACGTTCGATAACATGAACCACTACACGGGTACTGACCGGAATAACGGCAAGATAACGAGGGATACCGGAAGGTATGATTACTATCTTATGGAGCTTGAGGCTTTCTCGATGGAACACAAGGTCTGCGATGCCGATACTGTTCACGGGATAGAGAGCACCGGGTCGTGCGGGGCGAATGCGACATACCGCATATCAAGAGACGGGACGCTGACGATCTACGGAAGCGGAGAGGTGAAGATGCCGGATTTTGTCAACGGATTCTCCAGGGTTGTTTTCGATCCGTCATCGAGTATTACGTCGATCGGGGAGAATTGTTTTGTGGACTGCGACCTGATCACCGAAGTGATACTTCCTGATACGGTCAGGGAGATCAAGGTCAGGGCTTTTAATACGTGTGAGGATCTGCATTACATTTACCTGCCTGACGGGCTTAAGAGTATCGGACAGGAGGCTTTCGATTATTGTGACGAGCTGGTGTACGTTTATGTTCCGGATTCCGTCACGAAGATCGAGAGCTATGCGTTCGATGACTGCCCCAGGCTGATAGTCAGCATACCCGGAGCACTGAGGGGATTTGAGAAGGAGAATTACCTGGAACCGTACAGGATAATAGTCAGGAGTTGAGTAAAATGGCGTACATCGAATTCAGTAAAGTTAACAAGATATACAAGACGGGAGATGTGGAACTGTATGCCCTGAACGGCGTGGATTTTGAGATCGGCAAAGGCGAACTCTGCGTGATCCTCGGACAGTCCGGCGCCGGCAAGACGACGCTTCTGAACATACTCGGGGGAATGGACAGACTGACCACCGGCAAGGTGTTCGTTGACGGCAAAGAGATATCAAGATACAACACAAGGCAGCTCGCCGAGTACAGGCGGTATGACGTGGGATTCGTATTCCAGTTCTACAACCTGATACCGAACCTTACTGCCATAGAGAATGTGGAGATGGCGTCACAGCTGGTCAAGGGAAGCTTTGCCTGTGATGAGATACTTAAGCTCGTCGGGTTATCCGACAGGAGCAATAACTTTCCTGCACAGTTGTCGGGAGGTGAACAGCAGCGTGTGGCTATTGCAAGAGCCATCGCCAAGAGACCCAAACTCCTGCTCTGCGACGAACCTACGGGTGCGCTCGACTACCAGACCGGCAAGTCCGTTCTCAAGCTACTGCAGAACCTGTCGACTGACTATAACATGACAGTCGTAGTCATTACGCATAACTCGGCGATATCCGGGATGGCTGACAGAGTTATAAGAGTAAAGAGCGGAAAGATCATAAGCAATGTGATCAATCCAAATCCGGTGGACGTGGATACGATAGAGTGGTGACGGTCAAGTGAATGCTTATTTCAAGACAGTATTCAGGTCGATAAAACGGAGCTTTGCCAGATTTGCCGCCATCTTCGCGATCATCGCGCTTGGTGTCGGTTTTTTTGCCGGGCTCAAGCAGACCATGCCTTCTTTCCTCAAGACGGGAGATCAGTTCATCAAGGACACAAAGTTTTTTGACTTAAGACTTCTGTCAACGATCGGATTCGACGATGATGACATAAGTAAACTCCGCAGCATAGAAGGCGTTACCACGGCTCAGGGTGCGGTGTCATCGGAACTGATGGTCCAGGTCAACGGCAATCCCCTCAATGTCGATACGGTCAAGTTCCATTCGCTGACGGACGGCGTTAACGAACCCAAGCTCACAGCAGGCAGAATGCCGTCTGCTCCCAATGAGGTTCTTGCTGATGACTACAAGCTGGGCGAAAGCTTTATCGGCTGCAGGCTCACTGTATCACCGGAGAATGATAACGATACAAAAGACCTGATGGCCTACGACGATTACGTAGTGGTGGGACTCATAAGATCCCCGTATTATCTTAATTTCCAGCGCGGCAATACCGACGTTGGGTCAGGTTCCATCAACTATTATCTGTATGCGCCCGTGGAGGGATTTGATTTTGAGTATTACAGTGAGGTTTTCGTTAAGCTCGATAATGATTATTTCCTGTTCTCTGATGATTACGATGACTTTATAGATAAGCTGAAGCCTTCGATGGAGGATAAGCTCGACACGATCATCGTCGACAGATTCGATTCATTTGTAGCCGACAAGCGCCAGGAACTTGAGGACGCCAAGGAAGAGTTCAGCACGGAGAAAGCGGACGGCGAGAAGGAACTTGCTGATGCAGCGAAGGAGCTTGAGGATGCTGAGAAGGAATTAAAGGATGCCAAGATTGAACTTGATGACGCCGATAAGGAACTCAAGGATGCGCGCAAGACTCTGGACGATTCCAAAAAGGAACTCGCTGATGCCAAAAAGGAACTGGACGACGGCAAAAAGAAGCTCGATGACGGCCGCGAAGAACTTGACGCGGCACAGAAGCAGATAGATGCCAACAGGGCGGAAGTCAACAAAGCGAAGAATGACCTTAACACTAAGATCGCTGCGGTGAAGAGCGGAATAGCGCAGACAAACGCGGCAATAGAAGAGCTTAATTCCAACCTTGAGTATATTAACGGTACAATAAGCATCCTGGAGGCGACGATAGAAGAACTCAATGCCGCCAAGGCAGCGGGGGCTGATGTCGATAAGGAACTTGCAGAAGCTACGGCCGCGCTTGAGACGGCAAATCAGAACAAGGTGCAGGTCGAAGCAGGCCTCAGCACGGCGCAGGCAACTCTCAGTGAACTTAATAATAATCTGGCACTTCTCAATGCAGGCATGGAAGAAGTCAAAAAGAACGAGGCTCTCATAGATCAGGCTCAGAAGAAGGTCGATGATTCCGCCCGTGAACTGAAGAAAGCTCAGGCAGAATACGACAAAGGACTGGCCAAATACAACGACGGTCTGGCCAAATATAACAAAGGCGAGAAGGACTACGCCGAAGGCCTGACCAAATACAACGACGGCAAAAAGGAATATGAGGACGGCCTGGAAGAATACGACAAAGGTCTTAAGGAGTATAACGACGGCCTTGAGGAATTCAACACGAAGATAGCTGACGCTCAGAAGGAGATAGATGACGCGGAGAAGGAACTTAACGACCTGGATGATCCGGAGACATATGTGCTCGGCCGCAATACCAATGTCGGGTACATGAGCTTTGATAACGATTCACAGATCGTTGACGGGATCGCCAAGGTGTTCCCGGTGTTCTTTTTCGCGATCGCCGCACTCGTATGCTCCACAACGATGAGCAGGATGGTAAGCGACGAGAGGATACAGATAGGCACCATGCGCGCGATGGGATACAGCGAATTCGCGATCATGATGAAATACGTGATCTACTCGGGCTCGGCTGCAGTCAGCGGATGCATAATCGGTTATCTGGCGGGTACGCGCGTGTTCCCGTTCGTCATATGGGAAGTGTACAGGATGATGTACGGTTTTGCGGATGTGCTCTATGAGAGATCGGCCGTCGTGCTCATACTCTCGCTGTTCGTCTCGGTGCTGTGTTCCGTCGGAGTCACGGTAGTCACATGCATGTCCGAGCTGCGCGGCATGCCTTCCGAACTCGTAAGACCCAAGGCGCCCACCGCAGGCAAGCGCATTCTTCTCGAAAGGGTAACTCCCCTCTGGTCAAGGATGAAGTTCCTCCACAAAGTATCCTTCCGCAACGTCTTCAGATTCAAGAAGAGAATGTGGATGATGATAATCGGAATAGCCGGATGCGCCGGGCTCCTTCTGACCGGCTTCGGACTTACAGATTCGATCAATGACATAGTTGAGCTTCATTACGATAACATCATGACTTACGACCTGTCAGTAGTGTATGACGGGATGAATGAAGAGGAGATAAGACAGGCATCTGACAAGGCCGCAGCCGGTACGGGAATAGCATGTGACAAGGCCATCGTCCAGACTAAGAGCGTAACCCATCAGGGCGCCGATCTCCTCCGCGACGTAAGTCTTATCATCTCCGACGACCCGTCGATCACCTCGTTCGTGCGTCCGCGCGAATACGGAACTGGCAAAGAACTGCCCTGGCCGGAGAAAGGGACAGTCGCCATCAGCAGCAAGCTGGCGCTCAGGAACAACCTCAAAGCCGGCGACACCATCACACTGAGCTATGACGACGACTCGTCGAGGATAACCGCCAAAGTCGCCTATGTGTTCGAGAATTACATCTTCCATTACGCTTTCATGAGCGGCGAGACTTACGAAGCTCTGAGCGGAGAGAAATATAAGCCCGATCAGGCGCTGTACAGAGGCTTCGCCGATGATAAGTCGATCGTGGATTATGCGGTATACCTGTCTGACAACAACGACGTCAAGACGTGGGATCTGTCAAGTTCGCTTCGCGAATCCTTCGGCGAGACCGTCAAGAAAATGAATGCCGTGGTTATCCTCATCATCGCGTGCGCCGCGTTCCTGGCGTTCATCGTCATGTTCAACCTGAACAACATCAACATCACGGAGAGGATCAGGGAGATCGCGACATTGAAAGTAATGGGCTTTAACCGCCTTGAGACGGGAAGCTACATCTTCAGGGAGAACTTCATTCTCGTGTTTATCGGATCCCTGTTCGGCATCCCTCTCGGACTCATGCTCCATTCGTTTGTCATATCCCAGATCGAAATGGATACCGTCACGTTCGTGCCCAAAGTCCTGCCTCTGAGCTACCTGTGGTCAGCCCTGTTCGTCCTGGCATTTACGCTTATAGTCGACCTGGTCATGAGACACAAGATCGAGAAGATCAATATGGCTGAGTCGCTGAAGAGTGTGGAGTGAAGATCAAAGCAGTTCCGTGACATGGCATTGAGCGTGCATGAGTGGCCTGAATCACCTGACCGGCATTGGTCTGATGCAGACTGTTCCGTCGTACCGGTCTAACTCACGATAACGATATCAGCGTTCAAGCGTCTCCGCAGAAAAACGGCAATCCTTCCGAAGTATTTGCGGTATTACATGGACAGTTAGACTGACTATTCAGACTAACGGTACAGGTTCTCTGCATTACACTGACAGGTAGTCTGACTATTCAGACTGATGGTACAGGTTCTCTGCATTACACTGACAGATAGTC
>CADBNJ010000103.1 GCA_902795955.1 Oscillospiraceae bacterium | reverse complement strand
TTACTAATCTGCTTTTCATTATCAAACTCCTTTCAAAGATGTTATAGACTTATTCTATATCCCTCTTCTCCGGGTTTGGTTTGCCACCGGCACACGCCGGGTAACGATAGTTTGAATTATTTGTTATCAAACCGTTAACACCGAACAAAAACGCCTTTCGCGCCGAAAAGAGTTCAGTGCGAAAGGCCTTTTTGTTCAGTGCTGCCAAAACCCTGTCACGCAGCCTTATTTTTTGCCTTACTGATGCGGATAATTATAGACACAACTGATGCCACGACCATGAATATGCTTATCCATTGCGATGTGGACAGTCCGAAATAGATCCCTCTGTCTTCGTCATAGCGGTAATTCTCGAGTATGAAGCGCAGAATTGCATATAGGATCAGATAGCTCTCTACCGTGAATCTCGACTTCAGCTTCAGCGAGATGAACATTACGATCAGCGAGATCAGTATGAGGAATATTGCCTCGACGATCTGTACGGGGAAAAGCTTAACTCCGGGGATCGCGAACGACCCGTGCGGAAAGCATACTGCAAGCGGCCCGTCATAAGGAACGCCGTAGCAGCACCCCGCACAAAAACAACCTATCCTGCCGAACCCGTGTATGAGCGGGATCAGGAATATCAACCTTATTACATAATATTTCAGATCGATCTTGTGGACCTTGCCCGCTAGAAAGACGGAAAGCAATCCGCCGATGAGGCCGCCGTAGAACACGAAGCCGCTTCTCAGGATCGTATTGAAATAATCAAAATCCGAGAAAACTCTTCCCCATTCGATATCTTTGGCGGAGACGATAAGATAAAGTATCTTTGCCCCGAGAAAACCGCCCAAAGCGGCATACGACTCCACGAGAACAAAATCGTATTTGTCCTTCTTGTCTTTGCTTATGATTATGAGTCCGATTATATTCGCGATAAGTACGCCGAGCGCGATCATCGTACCGTACGCCGGAATAGACAAACCGAATATGTGAAAGTATACGTGCATAGACCAACCCGAGATAAATAGTGTTAAAAAAGGCTCCCGCCTGAGCGGGAGCCCGGATGATAATAAGCTCAGAATTACTTCAGTGAAGCTGAAATTGAATTAGCAACATCCTCAAGTGCACTGCCGGCTGCCTTTACGCAAGCAACACAAGCGATGTAAAGGATGAGGCCGAGAGCAGCAGCGATGATGGACAGAACGAGACCTGCTGTAGCAGCTCCGCCTGTAGCACCCTGCTTCTTAGCAACAACTGCAAGAATGATACCAACTACACCAAGGATTCCGCCGAGCCAGCCGAAACCGGGGATAATAGCGAATACCAAACCAACAATACCGAGAACCAATGAAGCTATAGCCATAACTTACCTCCTATAGTAAATCAATAATTAAGTTGCGCCCGAAGAGAACCACAGAGTAGCTTACTCTGCGACACCCTCCAAACGTCTTCATCATACAATATTTAATAATTTTTGTCTATATTACATTTTTATGGTCTGCGGAAATAATTACGCAGTATACCGCTCAAGGTATGTCACCGACATTGAGTTCTACTCTGCATGTACGACTGACTTACCCGCTGCGGTTCCGGATTTACACAGATTCGTTCACAGAAAACAAGCAGATTTGTGCATGATTCTGTGAATAACGCAAAACACAGCCAGCCGGCCGCACGGCCTGTAGTCTCGGACGACTTGATCGACCGAATCAGACAACCTGCGCAGTATGCAGCTTCGGCGTCATACCAAATGCTCAGATTTCAATGATTCAGTATGACGGGAATGAGTTCTGCAGCAGGTCCTGTCATACTAAAATGTCCAAAACTGCAATATGGTATGACGGAGTAACTGATTGCCAGCTCGGGCGTCATACCAAATGATCAGATTTACATGATTCAGTATGACAGAGATGAGTTCAGTGGGCATTCTTGTCATACCAAAAACGCCAATAACGGCAATATGGTATGACAGAGTAACTGATTGCCAGCTCCGGCGTCATACCAAATGCTCAGATTCCCATGATTCAGTATGACAGAGATGAGTTCAGCGGGCATTCTTGTCATACCAAAAATGCCCAAAACAACAATATGGTATGACAGAGTAACTGATTGGCATCCCCGGCGTCATACCAAATGTTCAGATTTACATGATTCAGTATGACGGATTATCCGCCCGTCTTTATGATTCAGAATCTAACCCAACTCCTGTATCTTCTACTGTATCTTCCCCATCACATCATCCACATTGCAGTCCGAATACTCAACATTTGCCGAGAATTCGCGGACGATGCCGGCAAGATCACATTCCCTGTTGTCCGCCAGGCAGCAGGCCACCATCATGAGCAGCTCACAGGCAAGTCTAGCACCTTCCCACGGATACCTGAACAGGAAATAGACAAGCAGGTTCTCGAACTTAAGGCTCAGATCTGAATCAAGCAGTTCAAATGCCTCCGAATCAGAGATACCGGTTCTGATATTATTCAGATACGACACCCACTCATCCGACAGAGACTCAAGCGACCTGAATACTGCCAGCCTCATATCGTGCGTCCACAGTTCACCTGCCAGCCTCTTCACGCGCGAACTAAGCGGTACGGATCTGTCAGATGCTATCCTTATCGCATTATCCCTTGTCTCATAGATCTCAGCTTCCAGCTCGTCAGGTTCCTCCTCAGGCGCCGACAGCAATTCAGCTCCCATGGGCGAAGAATCGGTAATATCAATAAGTTCAAAACCCTTATCCCAGTTCAGTATAAGTGACAGCGCCGCTTCACAGCTCAGACCGAGCCCGCATTCCAGCACGTCACTCCGGAAATTATAGAATCTCGGGTGCTCGTCACATACCCTGCAAAGCGACTCCTCACCGCACGCCAGGATCAGGTCGCACAGTCCGTCGTCCCTCAGCATCGGGCATCTGCCGTCAGGTCTTAACACAAAGTGTGCTTCCCCTGTCGCAGAGCCGTCATCCTCCACAACAATAGAAGACCGGATGCGCTCAGCGAACGCTCCGGTCATGTTCATATACTTATCGTATGTCGCGGGGTCGATATCGACCTCCCAGTTGGCGCAGCAGGTGTGTTTGCAGTCACCTGCAATGCACTTGAACAAGGGATAGTATGAGGGTGCGACTGCTCTCATTTCAGAGCGTTCCCGCATACATCTGCAAGATCATTTGCCGTCAGCTTATACTCTTCAAAAAGTGCAGCAGGCGTGCCTGACTTGCCGAACCTGTCGTTGACACCGAATCTTATTACCTTGCATGGGCAGCTCTCGCACACCACTTCGGCAACAGCCGAACCGAGGCCGCCGTTGACCGTATGTTCTTCAGCGGTAACTATCACTCCCGTCTCGGATGCTGCCTTGATGACTGCTTCCTTATCTACCGGCTTTATCGTATGCATGTCGAGAACTCTTGCGCTGATGCCGCGGGATGAGAGGATGTCGCATGCCTCCAGAGCCGTCTGAACCATCAGTCCGGTTGCAATTACAGTAATGTCCTTGCCTTCGCGGAGCGTGTTGGCCTTGCCTACCGTAAAAGGAATATCATCGCC
>CADBNJ010000102.1 GCA_902795955.1 Oscillospiraceae bacterium | reverse complement strand
CCTGTGTTTGCAACAAAGGCGACATCCTCTGTCATCGAAGACATCAAGCCTTATAAGACAGACAAGACATTTAAGGCTTCACCTTCCGTTCTTACGGGAGCTAAGCCCAGAGTAGTGATTCCCGTATTCCCGGGAACGAACTGCGAACTTGATTCCGCAAGGGCTTTCGAGAGGGCCGGGGCAGAGGCTGATGTATTCGTCATCAGGAACAAGTCGTCTGAAGAGATCACCGAATCGCTTGTTACACTTGCGGGCAAGATCAACAAAGCAAATATCGTCATGCTCCCGGGCGGCTTCTCAGCAGGTGACGAGCCTGAAGGATCAGGCAAGTTCTTCGCAGCAGCGTTCAGGAGCAATCAGATAACAGATGCCGTGAGAGACCTTCTGTTCAACCGCGACGGACTTATGCTCGGTATCTGTAACGGATTCCAGTCATTAATCAAGCTGGGACTTCTGCCTTACGGTGATATCAAGGAACTTACGTCAGAATCACCCACGCTTACATTCAACAGCATTGGCAGACACCAGAACAGCTATGTAAGAACGAAGATAATGTCCAACAACAGCCCGTGGCTGACGATGTGTGAGGTAGGTGAGGTGTATAACATCCCGATTTCTCACGGCGAAGGCAGATTCGCAGCTTCTATGGATCTCGTAAGGAAGCTTGAGGCCAACGGTCAGATCGCCACATGCTACGTTGATATCAATGATAACCTTACGGCTGATACTGCATTCAATCCCAACGGCTCTATCTGTGCCATTGAGGGTATCCTGTCGCCCGACGGAAGGATCTTCGGTAAGATGGGTCATACAGAGAGATATGAAGCGGATCTTACGAAGAACATCGGCGGCAATAAGCATCAGAAGATCTTCGAATCAGGCGTAGCTTACTTCAAGTAATGAACAGAAATGATGTTATAAGACTGACTGAAGAGATTGGTTTTCTGCCCGAGCAAAAATTCGGGCAGAATTTTCTTTGTGACGAGATAAGCGCCGGAAGGATCGTTGAATTGTGCGGGCTTAAAGAAGGGGACAAGGTCCTTGAGATCGGCCCCGGTCTCGGTGCGCTTACTTCTCTGATAGTTGACAGACCGGTGGGTCTTACTGCAGTAGAGATAGATAAGAGGCTTGCTGAATATATCAGTAAGACTTACGGCTGCAGGGTTATTGACGAAGACTATACAAAGCTTAAGGCGGCCTCATATGATGCATCGTCATATAATGTTGCTGTCAGTAACATACCGTATTATCTCATGACACCTATAATGAAGAAGCTTCTTACCGAACTTACCAATTCACGCAGGATGGTTCTTATGGTCGAGAAGGAAGCGGTCGCCAGGATATGTGCAAGACCCAAGACAAAGCAATACGGCCCGCTTGCCATATTGTGCAGTCTTTACGGGGATATCAAGGTGGAATTCGATCTGCCCGGCAATTACTATTATCCTGTTCCCAGGACTACTTCAACAGTCATCACACTAACCAGAGGGGACAGCGCTGATATCCTGAGTGAGGGACTCGCTTCTTTTATCGCGAAATGCTTCATCAACAGGCGCAAGAAGGTTCTGAATAACGCGGATATCGATAAGCAGCTTTTGACTGAACTCGGGTATTCCGAATCATGCAGAGCGGAAGAGATATCACCGAATGATTATGCAAAGCTATATGTGGTATAATCATTGAAGCTATATTATTTGTGAGGGCATTATGAAGAAGTCTAACAGCAGTATCTTAGGTAAGTATTCCGACAATAATCTTAAGAAGCGCAAAGGCAGGGAAGTTCCTGTAATGGTAAGCTATGAGCAGCGCTATAAGGGCGATTCGCTTGCCAAGGATGTTACTGAGCCGGCCAAGCCGATGACTTTGAATGAGAAGATAGCCAGGAAGGCTGATAAGGAAGACAAGCCCGATCCGTTGTCGCGCAGAGTGTCCGTTAACATAGGTGATAATACTTATCTTCTCGGCTCAAATGACGAGATCAGCGAATCAAGGATCCGCAAGGTTGCTGCACTTGCAGATGAGATATACAAAGAGACGAAGGAGAATAATCCCTATATAGCTACCAATAAGACTGCTATTCTGTCATTGATCGAATGCTGTGACAGGTATCTGACTCTCAAGGATGAGATATCCGATATGCGAACCGAATTGATGTACTACAAGCAGAAGGATTACCTCAACGAAGAGAAATCAAGACCTGAGCCTACTCCTATGGAGAAATTGTCGCTCGGAGCTGAAGGGGACATAAATGATTGAGCTGCTCGCTCCTGCCGGTAATCCGGAGATACTCAGATCAGCCGTCGACTGCGGTGCTGATGCTGTGTACTGCGGTCTGTCTGCATTCAATGCAAGGATCAATGCCAATAATTTCCTGATAGAGGATTTCCGGGAAGGTGCCTCCTATTGTCACCGGAGAGGCTCACGGATATATCTTACGCTCAATACTCTGATCGGAGATTCCGAGATGGAATCATGTATAGATACAGCCGTTCAGGCATATGAAGCGGGATGCGACGGTATCCTTATTCAGGATGTGGGATTAATGAATGAGCTTCACAAAAGGTATCCTTCTATACCGCTTCACTGCAGTACGCAGATGAACGTATTCTCTGAAGAGGATCTTAAGAATATCTCTGAACTCGGTGTTAAGAGAATAGTGCTTCCGCGAGAGCTGTCTATTCAGGAGATCGCATCAAGAACGAGGACTGCAAGACGCTATGGTATGGAGACTGAAGTATTTGCGCACGGTGCGGTTTGTGTATGTTATTCGGGACTGTGCCTTTTCTCCGCGATGAACAAGAGCGGCTCAAGGAGCGGCAACAGAGGCTTGTGCGCACAACCGTGCAGGGAAGAGTACTCACTTCATTGTAACGGCGATAATGTAAGAGAAGGTCATCTCCTCTCGCCAAAGGACAGAGATGTAACATCGTATATCCGCGAGTTGATCGACAGTGGAACAGCCTCTCTCAAACTCGAGGGACGCATGCGTGACAGGAATTATGTAATGTCGGCTGTGTCTGCATACAGACGGCTTATCGATTCAGTCTATGACGGCACATATGACGGGGATATCGTCAAGGAAGTCAGGAACAGTCTTCTTGTGAACTTCAACAGGGGCGGAGATTATACATCCCAGTTCCTCACAGGCAAAAAACAGTCTAATTTCCTGTCCGGTGAATATCCCGGCAAGTACGGTCTTAAGCTGGGCAAGGTGTCAGGTTCCGACAGCAAGAAGGGAACGGTAACATTCAGTTATGACCATTCGCTTCCGCTTCCTGATAAAGGTGATTATCTGTCGCTCAGAAGACACGACAGGGAAGTGTGCTCTTTCCCTGTAGGGAAGATACATGAGATGCGCCGCGCGCTGTCTGTTAAGGGACTTCATCCCGATATGATTGCCAAGATCGATAACGGTACCGATGTATTTCTTATGGGACACAAGACTGTTATAGACAGCAAGGATATCCGCAAAACTGAGATTACTTTGTCTGTAGATGTAACCGGTTCTTCGGTTATATGCAATGCCTCTGTTAACGGCGGTATGAACGGTGACGTTTTCGCCGAGTACGAGGTGGATCTGCCTGAAGGATTTGAGGGTGCACCATTGCCCGCAGAAAGGATCAGATCCCAGCTTATGAAGTTCGGTGACACTCCGTTCAGGGTCACTGAAGTGTATTTCACCGGGGAAGAGACGGTGAAGTGCCCTGTAAGCCTTATAAACGAGCTCAGGAGGGGCGTTGCCGATCAGTTAATAAACGAGATCGATTATAAGTATGAACGCGCCGTTATGGCCGAATTCGTGCCTTCTGAGGATATTGAAGATGAACATGTGCCCGGAACCATTAAGACAATGTTTACATATCCCTGTATCAAGGATGATCCTGATATGATCGAAGCAGGTGCCGGTATCTATGCTTTCAGCGTGTTCGAGCTCGGAATCAAGGCTGTCAGGGAGAAGGTTATCAGGTTTATGTCATCTAATGACAGTGAACTGTGCCTGATATTGCCCGATCTGTACCATGACAGGACTCACGAGCTGATGAT
>CADBNJ010000101.1 GCA_902795955.1 Oscillospiraceae bacterium | reverse complement strand
TCCGCAATTTTCGCGGAAAAATCTTAAATTATTGCGGAAACCGGATCGCGAGTTTGCGCAGGATACTTGAATCACTAAAGTAACCAGCGTGCATAGCCCTATGCCCTGCCCCGGGGCTTCTTTGAGCACGAGCGGGCATACGCACAAAAAGTTTTGCACACACCAATGCCCGCGAAGTGCGACTGAGTTCCGGGGAAGAGGCATTGGGCTTTTGTGCTACAATATTTCTATGAGACTGAAGAAACCGCATTCAAAGGTCAAGCCCGGCTATGACCCCGAGTTCAAGGAACCCGTGATACACAAGAGTATCTGCACGGGTGAGACTACTGTGGGATTCATTGACAAACAGACAGGCAGATATCATGACCTCAGCAAAGTAACATGTGAGGCCGATATTATCGATTTCTGCCGTGATACCGGAATAGACAGGGATAAGATCCGCACTATTTATTAGGTTCGGATCTTATTTGTTCCTGATATACTCATCGATCCCCAAAGCCGCTTCCTTACCGGCTCCCATTGCCAGTATTACGGTGGCGGCGCCTGTAACCGCGTCACCGCCGGCGAACACGCCTGCTTTTGTCGTCTGTCCGTAAGGACCTTCAGCGACGATGCAGCGCCTCTTGTTGACGTCAAGTCCCGGAGTGGCATTCGCGATCATGGGGTTGGGTGTGGTGCCGAGAGCCATGATAACGGCGTCGGCTTCTATTGTGAATTCGGACCCTTCGACGGGGACGGGGCGGCGCCTTCCGGACTGATCGGGCTCGCCGAGTTCCATCCTGATGCACCTGATGCCGCAGACCATGTGATCGTCATTGGTCAGGATCTCCACGGGATTTGTCAGCATCTCAAATACTATGCCTTCTTCCTTGGCATGATGTACTTCCTCAGCTCTTGCCGGCAGTTCCGCTTCCGATCTCCTGTAGACTACAGTTACCTCAGCGCCGAGTCTGAGAGCCGTTCTGGCGGCATCCATGGCAACGTTGCCACCGCCGACCACGGCAACTCTTGAAGGCTTGAATATCGGGGTGTCAGAATCATCGCGGTATGCTTTCATGAGGTTGTTGCGCGTGAGAAACTCATTTGCCGAGAATACGCCTTTCGCATTCTCACCGGGAATGTTCATGAACATCGGAAGTCCCGCACCGGAGCCTATGAACACGGCCTCAAATCCTTCCTCATCGATCAGCTCGTCGATGGTAACGGACTTGCCGATTATGACGTTCGTCTCGATCTTCACGCCGAGAGATCTGATGTTGCTGATCTCGGGTGCAACGACTTTCTCCTTGGGAAGACGGAATTCGGGGATGCCGTATGTCAGCACGCCGCCGGCCTCGTGGAGCGCTTCGAAGATCGTGACGTCATATCCCATCCTGGCCAGGTCACCTGCGCAGGTGAGACCTGACGGTCCCGATCCTATGACGGCGACCTTGTGACCGTTGGGTTCAGACAATACTGCGGGCTTAAGTCCCGTTTCCCTTGCCTTGTCCGCGACGTAGCGCTCGAGCTTGCCGATGGCTATCGCGTCGCCTTTGATACCTCTTACGCACTTTGATTCACACTGTGTCTCCTGGGGGCAGACCCTTCCGCAAATGGCGGGGAGGGAAGTGCACTTTGACAATCTGGCGTATGATTCCGGGATGTCGTTGTTCCTGAGCGCTTCGATGAATCCGGGGATGTTCACGTTAACGGGACATCCCTGAACGCACATGGGATTCTTGCAGTTGAGGCATCTTGACGCCTCCGCCGCTGCTTCCTCATCAGTATATCCGAGGCACACCTCATCGAAATTCTTTGCTCTTACCTCAGGGGGTTGCTCGCTTATGGGTACTCTCTCAAATCCAACAGGTAAAGCCATTATCTGTCACCTCCGCAATTGCCGCATCCGCCGTGATGCGTGCTGCCTTCCCTGAACTTGAGAAGGGCACGTCCTTCCTCGGTGCGGTACAGTCTCATCCTCTCCATTGCCTCATCGAAATCAACCTTGAAGCCGTCGAACTCCGGCCCGTCGATGCAGGCGAACTTAACCTCATCTCCCACGGTGAGGCGGCATGCGCCGCACATTCCGGTTCCGTCGACCATGATGGGATTCATGCTGACTATTGTGGGGATGTCATATTTCTTCGTTGTGAGGACGCAGAACTTCATCATGATCATAGGTCCGATCGATACACAAAGATCGTAGTGCTTCCCCTCATTCTCGACCAGATCGGAAATAACCTGCGTAACGAGACCTTTGCGCCCGTACGATCCGTCGTCAGTCGTTATGTAGAGATTGCCGCAGACTTTGCGCATGTCATCTTCATAGATAATGAGATCCTTTGTCTTGGCTCCGATTATGACATCAGCTTCAATGCCGTGCTCGTGGAGCCACTTTACCTGCGGGTACACCGGTGCCGTTCCCAGACCTCCCGCCACAAAAAGGATCTTCTTGCCGCGGACATTCTCAATGTCATCCGTTACAAGATCAGACGGTCTTCCCAGAGGCCCGACGAAGTCGTGAATACTGTCACCTTCGTTAAGCTCCATCAGCTTATATGTGCTGGCACCCATTGTCTGCACGGCGATCGTCACCGTTCCTTCGCTTCTGTCGTAATCGCAGATGGTAAGAGGGATCCTCTCACCATTGGCATCAACTCTTAAGATGACGAACTGACCGGGCTCACAGTGCTTGGCCACACGAGGCGCCACGATGTCCATTACGTAAATAGTAGGGTGCAATACTTCCTTGCGTTTGATCAGATACATATTCCCCTCCGCTTAATGATCTCTCATAATAAATGATATTATCACAAAAACTATTGTGTTATTATGGTAAAAAAGAAGGAACACAAATATGAAGAGAACAAACGCCTTCCTGTCGCTCATTACCGCGCTTCTGATGATGACCCACATCGGCTATACTTCGTATGCTTATCTCACGATGTATTACAATCCGTTCCTTACCAATCTGATCTCCTATTCATTCATGGGGTGTACATGCCTTCATGCCATTCTCGGAATGATGTCCGTATTCCTTAATTCCGACGGAACAAAACTCAATAAATATCCCGGGTACAACAAGGCAACGATAGTTCAGAGAGTTACGGCTGCACTTATCTTTCCGCTCGTATTTATCCATGTCAACAC
>CADBNJ010000100.1 GCA_902795955.1 Oscillospiraceae bacterium | reverse complement strand
GTTCAGTACATGAAGGATAATGATTTCGGCAAGCTGGTGGCGCATGCACCTTACACGATGAATGTCTGCGCGGAGAAAGAGAATATCCGCAAGTTCTCCCGGGATATGCTGGCTGACGATCTTGACCGCATGCAGTATGTGCCGGGGAATTATTATAATTTCCATCCCGGTTCTCACGTGGGACAGGGAGCTGATGCTGCGATACCCATGATCGCCGATGCGCTGAATAATGCACTGAAGCCGGAACACGATACTATAGTCCTTCTTGAGACAATGGCGGGCAAGGGGTCGGAGGTCGGAAGGACTTTCGATGAACTTGCAGAGATAATCAGCAGGGTCGAGCTCAAGGAGAAGGTCGGCGTCTGCTTTGATACATGTCACACGTGGGACGGAGGATACGATAATGTGGGAGGCTTTGATGATGTCCTGAAGGAGTTTGATAAGGTCATCGGCCTCGACAGGCTCTGTGCAGTTCACCTGAATGACAGCAAGAATGACCGCGATACCCATAAGGACAGGCATGAGGTCATAGGAGGCGGATTCCTCGGTGAGGACGCGATACGTAACATTGTTACACATCCTTTGCTGCAGGGCAAACCGTTCATTTTGGAGACTCCGAATGAAGATCCCGGATATAAGAAGGAGATAGCGCTGATCAGGAGCTGGTTCTGATGAGCAGTGACCCGCGCCGGCAGAAGCTTAATATCGGCGGGATCCTGAAGCGTTCCTGGAAACCTTTCCGCACGAAATACTATATGAATGTCCTCGTTGTCATTCTTATAGGTATCATCGTCGGCGGATATACGTTCAACACGAGATTTGTCTCCATCGGGCGGAGCACGACCATACAGGAAGAGATAACTACGATCAACACGGGCAATTCGAATATAGAGTCCGTTGAGGATTTCCTCAAATCGATGGAGATAATCCAGGTCGATCCCGAGATGAAGACTGTGGGAAAGCAGTATACAAAAGGTGTTTTCTCAGTCTTCGTCAACCAGATATCCCATTCCGGCAGCTTTGCCTTCGGCATACTTAACGGAATCAATAAGCTGCTGTTCAAGGACTCGGTGTCAAGATCGGTCGTGATATTCTCTGCAGTGTTATTGGTGATATTGTTCACTATATTCTTCCAGAATGTCCTGCTGGTCGGTCAATGCAGATATTTCCTCGAACACAGGAGATATGCCGATACGAAGGCCGATGCACTGCTCTTTGTGTTCAGGCACGGCAGAACGCGTCATGTGGCGAAGATAATGCTTGTAAGAGATCTGCTCCTGATCCTCTGGGGTCTGACGATCGTCGGGGGATTTGTCAAGACATACCAGTATGCCATGATCCCTTATATCCTTGCGGAGAACCCCGACATAGGATTAAGAGATGCTTTCAAGCTGTCAAAGCAGCTCTCCAAAGGCAATAAGTGGAGAATGTTTGTGGTGGATGTCATTTACGGCATCGGCTTCCTGCTGTCGCCCTTTACCTTCAACATGTTATCGGTATTCCTCGTCAATCCCCTGCACCAGTGCGCCAGGGCGGAGATATATTCCGAACTCCGTGACAGCAGGAAAGAACTGACTGACAAAGGGGCGGAACTCCTTAATGACAGGATGCTGGCCGTTGCAAATGTATCCGGCAGCGTATATCCCGAATCTGCATTCCCCATTCCGGTGCATAGGAGAAGGCACTGGCTCACGATCGATTACGACAGAAGGTACACATTCTGGACCATTGTGATGTTCTTCTTTACATATTCGCTCGTCGGATATGTGTGGGAGGTATTCTATACGCTTCTTAACGAGGGACTTCTCGTTAACAGGGGTACTATGACAGGCCCGTGGCTTCCAATCTACGGAGTCGGAGGTCTGATCATCGTGATAATACTCAGACCGCTCAGGCGCAATCCTCTGCTTATGTTTACCGGAACGTTCGTCGCCTGCGGTGCGCTGGAGTACTTTGCATCGTGGATGCTGGAGACGTTGTTCGATGCCAAATGGTGGGATTACAAAGGTTATTTCCTGAACATCAACGGCAGGGTATGTCTCGAGGGACTGCTGATCTTCGGTCTGGCGGGAGTGGCATTTACTTATGTGTTCTCGCCGCTTCTCGATAATCTGTATTCGAAGATCAGATTGCCGGTTAAGAGGGCAATATGTGTAGTGTTGATGGTATTATTTGTTATAGACATGGCATACTCGTTCAACCATCCTAACCAGGGTGACGGTGTAACTTACGGAGAAGAGGGAATGGGTGCGGATATAGCAGTAATAGAGGAGGATCAGGTATGAATTTTGTTACGGTAGATGATTTTGAGTACTTCAGCGATCTGATAATCAGATATGTCAGTGAAGGCGTGTCCGGCATGACCGACTCAGTCGATTTTGAGAAGTTTACCTCTGCGGAGGACTTCCTGGAATTCCTGGAGGAGAATCCTGATTACAAAGTCGATATCCTTTTCTGTGACGTGGAGATGGGCGGAATGAGCGGTCTTGATCTGGCGCGCAGGATAAGGGATCATTACCAGATCGGTTCACGCATCAGGAAGATGGTATTTGTAACCAGCTACAGAAGGCTCAACATCGAATATGACGGGCAGATAAAGGGCAAGATCAGCAAGCCTTTCGAGAAGAGCGAGATAGTGAATACCGCGATCGAGCTCATGGAGGAGATCAATGAGGAGTAGGAAGACCGGAGCTGCGCTGATATTATCGCTGATGTGCCTTGCAGCCTTCGTTACGGCATCATGTACTTCACTTCCGGTTATAAATGCCGACGGACAGAAGACTGATGTGCCGGGAACGCATGAGTTCATTATCAGGACTGAAGAGGCGGGCTATTATGACATCTCATACGGTCACGGAACGGAAAGCGGCGGGGAACGCACTACAGGGCTGTTCATCGGTGATCATTTCCTGACGGGATTGAGCAGCAGGAAGGATACTGTTACCGTTTATCTTGATAAGGGTAATAACAAGGTCTCGCTGCGCAGAACAGAGGGGAGCGGAGAACCGTATATCGATTCGGTCACGGTCAATAAGAGTGAACATAAGACAGTGATGGTGATAGCTCCCCACGAGGATGACGAGATACTGGCATTTGCAGGAAGCATTATGGCGGCAGCCGGCAGGGGAGATACGGTCAAAGTCGTGCTCATGACGAACGGTGATTATTTCGGAAAGGAGCTGGCAGAGGTCCGCATAGCGGAGAGTGCTAAGGCTCTCGAGCACCTCGGGATCGGTAAGGAGGACATCATCGTAATGGGTTACGGCGATGTGCAGATAGGTGAATTCTACATCGACGGATCAAGTGACGAAGTAAGGACATCACACGCAGGCCTGACCGCTACAAGCGGTGCACCGTCCCTTGGTATATATGATTATCATCTCCTGGATAAAGGTGAACACGCTTCGTATACCTCTATTAATTTCAGGGAGGATCTTGAGAATATAATCAGGACTGTAAGGCCTGACGAGATCTATACGGTAAGCGAATATGAGTGGCACCCGGATCATAAGTATTCATGTCTCATAAC
>CADBNJ010000099.1 GCA_902795955.1 Oscillospiraceae bacterium | reverse complement strand
CCCGTGTATGCTGAGACGATGTTGTTATCCGTGTAGCTGTCTCCATATGCCTCCAGTATGACATGGCTTCCCGATACGTTCTCATTCAGCCAGTTTATGGCCTGGAGATATGATACGAGGTTGCCTTCGTAGTCCAGGTATGAGTCCTCGCTGTAATATGTGTTCAGGTAGTCTGTTCCGTCGAGCCCTTTGTAGTTCGACTTGATCGACAGGTCGCCGCAGCGCTGCTCGAGACCGAGGATCATATAGTGGCCGGGAATGAGTATTATGAGGCAGAATGATATGATGCCGGTTATGAGGGTTGACGCGGATCTGGTGTTCTTCGACGTGGTGATCCAGAGCATCCTCATGGTGGCATAAGATATAGCAAGGCTGAGCATGATGAACCCGGCGAACGTGAACTTGAACATCGTGTTCGCGCGGAGATAGCCGCCTGTGTAGATGTCTCTTACATAGAATATCTCGGGGGCTATAAGGAGCATGATTCCGACTACGATCATGCCGCAGATGAAGACATCGACGATGTTGCGCCTGCCGATGAACCCGGCGATAGGATTGGTGAATCCCTCCTTAGGCGTGTCGAAAGTGGAGGGCTTGCCGTCTTTGTCATCCTTTCGAGGTGCCCGGCGGGATCTGATCCTCTCAAGGTTGTAATTCTTGAACAGTATCGTGAACAGGATGAAAGCAAGTGCGACGAGAATGTGTGTGCCCCACAGGATGGTAAGCTGGAACAGTGAGGACGTATGCGTCGTCTTGCCGAGCTTGTTCGAGATCATGTCGAAATTAGCATTGAAGGGTAGAGCAACTATGAACGCTGCCGTGAACATAAAGCTCATTCCGAACGATGTTCTCGTCAGTGCGGACGGCTCGAAGCACACGAGCAGATATGAGAATCCCAGCAGGATCAGCTGGAGGAACACGTGGAGGAACGGCGAGCCGCCCGTCGTGACGTAGACGATAAGGATGCACGCGACATTGATTGCAAAGCATATGAAAGATGATATGTCGGTGAAGACTTTGGAGCTTCTCGTGTTGACCAGCAGGAGCGTCATCGAACCGAATACAAAATAGATGAGGAAGTCCCAGAAATTAGTCTGCTGAGCCACGCCCAGAAGGACCGATATCGCCACGAGTTCAGGAGTGATATTGCGCTTGTATTCCGTTCTGAAGATCTCCAGCTTGACATCCTGTGAGATCCTTTTGGGAACCACGTTGAATTCATAGCTGTCAGGGTGCTTCGTCCTCGTCAGGAAGGCAAGTGCTATGCCGATTATGAGGAGTACGACCATGACTGATATGACGTGGGCGTGAAGGTCTGATACCAGGTACGAATAAAAGGGGAATTCCTCGATCGTATAATCGCCCTCATCAATGAGTTTGCCCAGGTCGTCGAATACCTGCGAATCGGGGTTGTGACCGATGTATCTGGTGCTGTCGGGATAATAGAATCCGGTAGTCGAGCCGACGTTCACGCCGTGGTCGCCCAGGAAGTTCAGTATCTTATTGCCGACCGAACTGTTCTCGTCGTAGAAGAATGAATGCGAATTGCCGAACAGCATCACGGTGAAGCCGGCAAAAATGCCGGTTACATATCTGAAGACGGAACTCCAGAATCCCTTGACGTGGTTGCAGTTGTCTGACATGTGATCGAACAGCATCGTGCCGATGGAGAAACACATTGCGAAGGGAAGAGCGATGGCAGACACCATGGCGATGTTGTAGCCGATCTGAGGTGCAACGCCCGATCCCTTGATGACGAGGGACCACATGAACTGCCCGAAATAATAGTAATTAATGTTGTATCCGGACAGCCACATATCGCTCGCCGGAAGCTTAGGATTCCTCAGCATGGACATGATGAAGCCGTAGTCCATGAACTTCTCCTGACCGTTGATCATCGGAGTGAAACCCTTGTAGTAGCAGAGGATGGTCAGAGCCGTCATGAATACGGTCAGTTCGAGAGTGACTTTCTCGATGTAGAATGGCTTGCTTATCTCCTTGATGAAGTTCTGCCTCAGCGGCTTGACATAGTAACAGATAAAGCCGATCACCAGCATTGCAAAGTATACCAGGATCGTCGTAAACCTGTATATCTGAATGTAAGAGAATGTCCACACAAACAGGCTTACGGCAACGATGCCGAGCGTGGTCGTGAGTATGAAGCCTCCGCTGCCCGTGCCGCGGAACAGGTAAGTTCCGACCGGGAGAACTACAATAGTGCACAGGAACAGGAATCCGCCCCATATGAGCACTGATTTGACGTCTTCGATCCCGAGAAGCCACCAGCCGAGGAACAGCGTGATGATAAAGGGAATCGTCAAAAGTATTGTTTTGATAGGGGCTTCAATGATGCTCTTCTCTGACAGAGTCTTATCATCTTTGCTCATATGACTCACCTTCGGAATAGTTCATAGACGATACAAGGGGCGTAACGACCTCGCTCCGCACATTGTTTGTGACGGCGCTTGCATGATCTATCTCATTGCAGATCCTCGTGGCAAGCTCTATGAGCCTGTCCATCCTGTTGAGAGGGGTCTCCGCAGTGCCGTATCTGGCAATTCCCGAAGCGCACACATAGAGGTTCCTGCAGGGATTGTGAAGGTCAGTTCCCGGATACTTCTCGGACTGCGCATATCTCGTCTTCGTAAGGCGCCAGCTCTTGATGTCTGACTTGCGGATACCGGGGTAGAGCTTCCGGAACGCACCGAAATACTCGTCCATTATCCTGGAGTCACTGGCGATCCACAGGGGGTCAGTTACATCCGTATATCCCACCAGGTACACGATATTGCCGCCATAGTTCCTCTGCCCGAAAGCATTGCTGTGGTTGACGATCCTCGCGAAAGGCTGGTCTTCAAAATCCTGATAGTATACTTCAGACACCACGCGCTTAAGGTTCATCATTATAGTCAGCTGCGACCTGTATGTAACGTTCATCAGCTGGTCCCTGTCGTCGATCGTGATGGGAAGATTGTGTGAGATATTGACAAATGTCCTGCATGATCCGGTGAAGATGACATAATCGCTGATCTCCTCGTATCTGGAGGAGTTGCTCAGCACACATTCGGTCTTATAGGCTACCGAGCCGTCCTCGCGCCTGATCTGCGTTATGTCGGAGGCTGTGGTGGACAGATAGATCCTGCCGCCGTTATCGGTGATCTCCTGCATCAGACCGTTGATCAGCCTTGCGAATCCGCCTCTGAAATACCCGACCTTCTTGTGTGCGGCCTTGCCGTGCCATCTGGAATCGCTCCATTCGACGCTCGAATCAAGTCCCAGGTTCTTCACGAGTGACAGCAGGTTCTTATCGGTCTTGCGGAGGTGATGAGGCAGGAGTTCCAGCGACTCATTGCCGATCCTCGTGGTGGCAAGAAGTCCGCCGGCGTACGTCATCTCCTCGATCACGGTGACGTTATAGCCCTTCTTGGCAAGCTTCATGGCGCATGTCAGCCCTGACAGCCCCGCGCCTATTATGCATACTGATCCAGCCATTATATATCCACAGACCTTCCTGTCTCTAAGCGAAAATAGTGCAAATATTTTAACACACCGCCCCTTATTATTAAAGTTAAATTTAATACGAAATGATACGGTTTTTTCCGATTTTCGTATCAATTCGGAGATTTTCTTAAGTCTGTTTCTGTTATGCTCCGTGTAGCGACGTTGCACATTAAGATTTTGGAGGAAATACAAATGAGTACAGTAAGAGAAATGTCTGAAGAATACCTGAAGACTGCATATGAATTGTGTGTATTCCTTCGCCTTCACAGCCACCCGGCCCTGGGCGAGAGGATAATGACAACGGCCGTGGATCTGTCTACCCTGAGCCACACCACCTGGGCCTACTACGGTTCGGACGGCTTCATCGGCAACCTGGTCAAGACATATGAAGCGGCAGACAAGCTGATGCACCTCATCAGCGTTGTCGAGTATCTGGAGCTTGATTATTCCGGCTTCGACAAGGTTAAGCAGGACACCGAGGCCATCTACAAGATGAGCCGTTCGTCGATCAACACATTGCATTCCAAGTCAAGCAGCGGCAAAAAGGATGAGAGGAAATCAGGCACTGACAGCGCGAAAAGGCCGACTCAGGAGCTGAAGGACATGCATGGTCAGGGCGAACAGATCCCGGCGGAGCTGCCGGTTAGCTCTGCCGAAGGTGAGGGTAATACAGCTGCGAAGACTGCAGAGTCAGACAGTGCGGCCTGCAGTTCCGGTCTGCCGTTCGAGATCGAAGAAGGCAGCGGCGGCGGAAAAGCCGGGGAGGATGAGCCCGAGGCGGTTGAAGAATCTGCATAAATGTGCTGCAGGCACATGTTCAATATCATATCTGCAACCGGACCGGGGTTCCCCGGCCCGGTTGTTATGAGAGCGGCAACAGGAAGCCTGTGGAAGTCCGCCCGCAAGCAGTTGCGGGCTTGACTGATGGTGACGTGAACGACCTAATTGACCTGATCGACTCTGCGGGCGCAGACAAAGTGTTCCACTAAAGCAACTTAGATGCACAAATAGTCTGCGTACGCAGCAAACATGTTCCGGTAAACCCGTTTTTGT
>CADBNJ010000098.1 GCA_902795955.1 Oscillospiraceae bacterium | reverse complement strand
TGCGGCGCAGATAATCCCGGAGGGACTAAGTTCTGCGGTCAGTGCGGAGCGCCTTTGGCAAACGGCATTGAACCAAATACCTCCGAACCGGTAACAGCACCGGATGCTGCACCTGTTCCCGCCGTCACGCAGCAGACACAGGGTATGGGCACGTATGACTCACTGTGGGTAATGGGTGGTATACTGGCTCTTATTGCGCTTTTTTGTCCCAACCGTATGATCGGAGCAATTCTTGTCATAGTCGGATTGATAATGCTCTTCATTTCCGGCATTGGTTTGTCCAAGACAAAGCAAACAAAGAGCATCTTCATTTTTATATTTGCTGCAATAGTCTTGTTTTTTACTGTCGTATCATTTGCAATGTGATAGTCATATGCAGAGCAGCTTCTGCAACAAACGCCTGAGTCTGCTGCGTGCATAAATGTATGCCTGCTGCATACCTAGAGATTCCATTTTAGTGGTATAAAAAACTCATACGTTATGGAGGTGAATACCATGGGGAAAGCAAGAAATGTTATATCACTGTTACTGACCGTATCAATGCTGTGCATGACGGCAGCATGTTCTTCCGGCAGCGCTGAGGAGACAGTCGGAACATCAACAGAAGGAGAAACAACTTCAACATCTGATCAGGCTACTGTCACTACTACAACAGAAGCCACAACAACATCTGCAACTGAGGCTTCAACAACTACAACCATACAAACAACTTCCTCATCTGAGGATACTTCAGATGTTACGGCCGAGACATCAGAGACAAAATCAGCATACGAGGAGAATGACTATTATTCTCTTGTAGAAACAGGAAGTTTTAAGACGTATTACAATCAAGTAGTTCATAAGGTAAAAGCAAAGACTACGTGCCGGGTTGAAGTAACAGCTTTAGCATATGATTCAAATGGAGACATCATAGACAAAACATCAGATGATGTAGTTTTGGTAAAAGGGCAGTACAGCTGCTTTCACTTCACTTTTTCTGACTTGTCTGACAAAGAGTTTAAAAACGCAACCATTGAGTATTCAGCGGTGTTGAAAAGAGACCTCACCGACACTCTTCGTGCTGTAGACTATGAGATTTTCACATCATTAGGAGATGATAATATCTTTGAGGTAGCACTTGTAAAACACAACAGCAAGAAGAATAGTCTATATCTTACATTTGAATACGAGAAGGGCTATCTTGGAGTCTTTGACCAATTTAGGATCATCTTCTATAAAGGCGATAAGATCGTTGGATATGAAGACGGATACTTCAACGTGTATGCCGATGGGCTTAAGAATGTCGGGGATAAAGACGTTGCAGAAATAAGAATTCCTTCTTCAGCTAAGAAATATGACAGGATCGAATACATATATGCTCCGAGTGAATTCTGATTAAGGGTTGCACACTTCTGCCGCATGAGTGATTCTCGCGCAGGAGATTCATTTCCCCTCACCCCAGCTCCGCCTCGCCGTAAGTCGTGAGGAGTCTGTTGCAGTCAGGCACCGTTAGCTTGTTATTAAGTGAGTAGATTATGATCGCGTCCCGCCTGTTCTTGGGATACAGCACCGCGTTGTTCGTGAGCTTCAGAAGTCTTACTGATTCCTGAATATCCAGCTCCAGGGCAAGCGCGATGCTGATCACCTTGTCGCGCCCGGGATTCCTGGTTCCGTCCATGATCTGGTATATGTATGTCCGGGCGACACACGACTTCTTCTGCATGTCGGCAATGGACATATTACGCTCAAGGAGGATCTTGTTGATGATCGATTTGAAGTCAGATGCAGAACCGTCGATATCCGACAGGAATCCGTCGAGGATCTGCGTGTTGTCGGCGCTCTTCAGTATGTTCATCAGTTCGTCTGTATTGGCATTGTTAATCATCTCTATCCTCCCCAAATAATGGTACAATACAATCATGAATGATAAGGGTATCTACAAGGAATTATATCACTACGACGACAAGCATAGTCTGGTTATGAACGAGATAACACACGATGTATGCTTCATGAAGACACTGGTCCACTACGACCTGTCAGTCTATCAGTATATCAAGGATAACCCGAACAAGTTCATTCCGAGGATCTATGACATCATGGAGCAGAACGGAGTGCTCCGTGTTGTTGAGGAGTATATACAGGGGTCTTCTTTCGACAGTGTGATATACAGCGGCAGGCTGACGGATGAGGTGAAGCTTAATTATTTCGTGCAGCTGTGTTATGGCATCAAGTATCTGCATGATGCCCCTCATCAGATAATCCACCGGGACATCAAGCTCAGCAATATCATCATTGCCGAAGACGGCGACCTTAAGATAATAGATTATGATGCAGCCAAGGTGTATAAGCCGGGGGCCAAGCGTGACACAGTCCTGATCGGCACCGAAGGAATGGCTGCTCCGGAGCAGTACGGATTCAGACAGTCCGACGAGAGAACCGACATCTACGCTATCGGGCTTCTGATAAGGGAGGCTTTCCCGAACGATAAGAGACTTCTCAGAGTCGCTGACAAAGCATCGGCATTTAATCCTGACGAGAGATATGCCAATATCTCGGAGCTTATCACCGCTCTGAGGGGCGGCAATCCGAACGGCAAGAGGTCCTTCTTCCCCATACCCGGATTCCGCACAGGCGTGACTTACAAGAAGGTGATCTGCGTAATGTTCTGGATAGCGGTGATAATGGTCGCATTCGTTTTCAACGCGTACCGCCGGGACAACATGTTCAAATACATCGTGTTTGCTCTCTATGTTTTTGTAAGTGCGTTCCTGTCGGTTGATATGATTTTCGACTGGACAGGTCTGTTCCTTAAGGCACCGGGAGCCGACCTCAAAGGCGCGTTGAAATACACCGTAAGGATCTTATATGCGATTGCCACAGCGGCACTCCTTTTGATAGTTATGGGATTGATAATCACGTATCCGGATGTGTTGATCAGGGAAGCCGGCGGCTGACGATCATCTTGACCGCACCGGCAAGCCCGCAAACCGCAAAAACAATAAACGGCATCAGATACGCTGTAAGACCTGTGGGATAGAAAGCAAATCCGTAATATATGAGATTGCGCACCGGGCAATGAAGTATGAAGATAACGGCCGTACACTC
>CADBNJ010000097.1 GCA_902795955.1 Oscillospiraceae bacterium | reverse complement strand
GCCCATGTCATACAATAAGCTCAGAATAAGGGATGAACCCGGAGTAAAGGAGCTTACAGAAAATGGCAGACAAGACAAAGAAAGCAATACTTGAGGCAACGGATCTCTGCAAGACTTATTCGAACGAGAGCGTCCAGCAGCATGTAATCAAGAATCACAACCTGAAGATCTATGAGGGAGATTTCACGGTGATAATGGGCAACTCCGGTTCCGGCAAGAGCACGCTGCTGTATTCGCTGTCGGGAATGGACAGACCGACACTGGGACAGGTCAGGTACGGGGCGGAGGATATCTCCAAATACAGCAATGACAAGCTGGCTGTGTTCAGGCGCAATCACTGCGGATTTGTTTTCCAGCAGAATTACCTGAATGATACGATGAGTGCGCTGGATAACGTAATGGTAAGCGGACTCCTCCTGACCAAAAACCGGAAGGAACTGGCACAGAGGGCCAAGGATCTTTTCGCCAAGGTCGAGATCACCGAGCAGGACTGGAAGAAGTTTCCGACACAGTTATCGGGCGGACAGCAGCAGCGTGTAGCAGTTGTAAGAGGTGTCATCAACAGACCTGAGATACTTTTTGCGGATGAGCCCACGGGAGCGCTCAACTCGCAGAACACGGAGAATGTACTGGACATACTCACCGAGCTTAACAACGGCGGGCAGACGATCGTCATGGTAACGCACTCCGTGACGGCCGCAGAGCGCGGCAACAGGGTGATATACCTGGCTGACGGTGTGGTTAAAGACGAGATCGACCTGAGCGGCACTGAGGGCGCTGAGCGCCACAGAAGGCTCAAGGATTTCCTGACACAGATGGGGTGGTAAAATGCATCATTTATTTTTCATTGCACGCAACAATGCCAAGAAGCAAAAGGGCGACATCATAACACTCGTTGTGCTGTCACTTCTCTCGGCCCTCATGCTCTATATCGGAGCTTCAGTCATGACGGGGCTGGGCAATCTCATGGACACATCCGCGGATGAACATAACACTGCGCATGTCTATTACTGGGTGCCCGAAATATACTCGGATGAAGTGAATGAGATCCTTGTTAATGATGATTCCGTCAAGCAGCATGACAGGAGCCGCGCAGATATCGCGTCTCCTCAGTACAGGAACCCCGCTGCAGGTGATGAGTGGTCTTCCTTTGAGTTTTTCCTCGGCGCGTATGATGAGGAGAGGACCATTAACAAATTGGGTGTTGATACGGCCGGCCTGAAGGATGATGATATCCTCATTCCGTACTACATCAAGACGCAGTTTGCAGAAGGCGACAGAATAGAATTCAAATTCGGTGATGATGTGATCAGCTTCAACGTGGCAGGCTACGTGGAGGACCCTATGTTTGCATCCCCGATCAACATCTCCATATATAACGTCTACATGTCAGGCGTAAGGCTCGACAGCCTTGAGAAAGACTATGCAAATTACATCTCGAAAGGCAACTCACTTAAGTACAGGGGAGATGCCGGCTGTGACATATATGATCTCCACAACAGGCTGTGGGATAAATACCAGGCATGGATGTCCGGTGATCAGGCCAGAAGCTCCACATATACGCTTGAAGTGAACTGGTGGGACATGAAGGGCGGCGGATCTTTCATGACGCAGATAGTGATGGCAATATTCATGGTTTTCGCACTGATCATAATGGTGATCGCCATGATCATAATAAGCTTCTCCATCCGCAACTTCATCGAGCGCAATATGAAGAACACCGGAATACTGGAGGCAGCCGGATATAAGACGGGAGAGCTGTCACTGGCGATAGTGATCGAGAACGTAACGGCGGCCATTGCAGGCTCGGTGACCGGTGTGGCACTGGCGGCCGCAGCAAGGAAAGCGATCGGAACCGTAGTTGCCCTCATCTGCGGTTTGCCATGGAACCAGCCCTATAACTACGCAGTCGCTGCGATCACGGTCGGCGGTATCATATTAACGGTTGCCGCAGTGTGCCTCGTATCCACAAGACAGTACAGGAAGATATCTGTCCTCGACTGCCTGAGGGGCGGCATAAATAACCACAACTTCAAGCGCAATCACTTTCCTTTCGAGAAGAGCGGGTCATCGATCCCGGTGGTGTTGTCGCTCAAGGAGCTGTTCGGCGATAAGAGGCGCAACATCGTCCTTACCCTGATCGTTGCGGTAATCGCGATATCGACCAATGTGGGATTTGCAATGGTAGCCACGTTCGGAGGCCAGACGGATGCGATCCTGAAGCTGGCGGGACTGGAGATGCCCAATCTGCAGGTCCAGGATTCAAGAGATCTGCGCAAGGATCTTGAGAAGATCGATATGATCGACAGGATCCTCGTGTACTACAATATGGAACCCACCATCTCTTACGGTGACAAGTCCGCCTCGGTAGACTGCGATATTTATGATGATCCTTCACTCATCAAGAACGAAATGCTGCTGGAAGGCCGGCTGCCTGAGACGGAGAAAGAAATATGCCTCACCAAGAAAGCGGCAAATGAGCTGGGTGTCAGATTAGGCGATATCGTCTATATCGACTATGGCGACAAGCATGTAGATTATCTGGTTACCGGACTTGATCAGAAGATCAATCACATGGGCCGCAAAGGCATGCTCACGGATGAGGGTGCATTGAGATTCCTCGGAACGCAGGACACGGTAATGTACTACATCTATACCAAGGAAGGGTACGGCTTCGATACAGTTGCGGCAGAGGTTGACAAATACACTGACTCCTCCATCGACAACACGGCCAAGATCGTCTCAGAGACCATATCGACGGTATCCAATTCAATGTACATCATCTGCTATGTCATCCTGGCAGTTACGGCAATGATCGTCATATTCGTCGAGATACTCCTTGTCCGTTCCAAGATCATACGCGAAAGGCGCAATTACGGCATAAACAAAGCGATCGGATTTACTTCCGGGCAGCTGATGCTCCAGACCATGATATCCAACATTCCGGCTATCCTGATCGG
>CADBNJ010000096.1 GCA_902795955.1 Oscillospiraceae bacterium | reverse complement strand
GCACCTTGAAGTTATCGAGCACCGCCTGATCGATCGAAGACACATACGTATTTACGATCAGGTTGCGCTTCTGATTGTTGCCGCCCGTCGCTCTAACCGTATCAACGAACAGCTGCGCATAATCGTTGACGGCTTTGTACGAAGAAGGATCGCCGGGAGCGTTCCACGTGTTACCCTTGTCGAGCATCTCGTTATATCCTTCGAACAGGAGTCTCGGTCCGTAGTCTTTGAATGTGCCTGCTATCTCCGTCCACAAGCCGGCATACTTCGCCTTTGCGGAATCATAATTGGAATTCTCCGCCATTATCCACGCGACTTTGTCCCCGCCGTTCTCACCCGTATCATGGTGTACATTGAGGATCACGTACATCCCGTCGTCATATGCGTAATCGACGACTTCCTTGACCCTGCTCATCCAGCCGGGATCGACCTTGCCGTTCCCGTCTATGTGCTGCGCCCAGGTCACGGGGATCCTTATTGCATTGAAGCCCTGCGACTTCACGCTGTCGATCATTTCCTTCGTTGTAACAGGATTGTTCCAGGCTGTCTCATACGCCTTGTAATCGCCGGCAGAAGCGTTGATCCATGTGCCGTAGGAATCAAGCGTATTGCCCAGATTCCATCCGGCACCCATTCTGCCTACGGCTTCGCCTGCGCTCTCGAATTCCTCATCTGCCATTACACCTGCGTGCATGAACACGGAAGCGGCAACGGCAGCGCATAATGAGATATTTATCAAATTTCTTGTAACAAACATTTGCAGTCCTCCGATCGCGTATATTATAATACAAAACAGTTTTTCATCATGAGGAGTTGTTATGAATACTGAAAACATCATCATCCTTGCCACGATAGTGGCTTATCTGATCATCGTCATTGCGGTCGGATTCAGGTTCTCCAAGTCGAGTAACTCCAGCGAGTTCTACCTCGGAGGAAGAAAGCTCGGTCCGTTCGTCACCGCAATGAGTGCGGAAGCTTCCGACATGAGTTCCTGGCTTCTTATGGGCTTGCCCGGACTCGCATACGCAACCGGTCTCTGCGATCCTTTCTGGACAGCTGTGGGCCTTGCCGTCGGAACGTATCTCAACTGGCTGTTCATAGCCAAGAGACTCCGTATCTATTCGAGCCAGATCGGCGAGTTCACCATCCCCGGATTCTTCTCCAAGAGATTCGGTGATGACAAGAACATCATAAAGTTCTTTGCCGCTCTTGTAATATTCATCTTCTTCATTCCTTACACGGGATCCGGATTTGCCGCATGCGGCAAGCTTTTCGGCACGCTGTTCGGAGCCGAATATCACACGGCCATGATCGTCAGCGCCGTTGTAATCATCCTCTATACGACGCTCGGCGGATTCCTTGCGGCATCGACGACCGACTTCATCCAGAGCATCGTTATGAGTATCGCCCTGGTCGTTGTAGTTGCATTCGGCGTCATAAGTGCGGGCGGCATCGGCGAGGTTATGAACAACGCCAAGTCACTCAGCGGTTATTTCTCCCTGGCTGCAACACATGCAAATGACGGCACTTCATCGACTTACGGAGTCCTCACGACCATATCCACGCTGTCATGGGGTCTCGGGTATTTCGGAATGCCTCATATCCTCCTCAGGTTCATGGCCATCAAAGACCACAAGAAGCTCAAGCTGTCACGCCGCATCGCCTCAGTCTGGGTTGTCATCGCCATGGGTGCGGCTGTCTTTATCGGCATCATCGGCAATGCCATGACCAAAGCAGGAACCCTTGAAGCACTTGTAACACCCGACCCTTCCGCTGCCGGAGAATACGTCAACAAGAGCGAGACGATCATCGTTGCCATCGCAAAGATCATCAGCTCCAACGGTGCACTCTTCGCGATCATCGCAGGCGTCATCCTTGCAGGTATCCTGGCAAGCACCATGTCGACGGCAGACTCCCAGCTCCTGGCAGCTTCTTCCTCAGTATCCGAGGATATCCTGAAGAATACCTTCGGCATCAAGCTGTCTGATAAGGCAGGCATACTGCTCGCCAGAGTCACTCTTCTCATCATCGGCGTCATCGGAGTCATAATTGCATGGAATCCCGATTCATCCGTGTTCAAGATCGTGTCCTTCGCATGGGCAGGATTCGGTGCCGCTTTCGCGCCGGTAATGATCCTCGGCATGTTCTGGAGAAGAACGAACAAATGGGGCGTTCTGTTCGGCATGATCAGCGGCGGTGCGATGGTATTCATCTGGAAGTTCGTAATAGGTCCCACATCCGAGTATCTCGGCAAGATCTATGAACTCGCTCCTGCATTCGCAGTTGCCTGCATCGTCGTTATCGTCGTAAGCCTCATAACCGGTTCACCCGACAAGAAGGTTACAGACGAGTTTGATAAGTTCAAGGCAGCAATAAGATCATAAGATCCGGTACAGTTGATCACATCAGAGGGTGTCCCGCTTGGCTGCGCGGCACCCTCTTTCATATGCGCATTTTTATTATTAATAATATTTATTGCCTATTTGTCAAATTTCTGTGTTACAATGGACGATGGATGGGTTTTTGTTTTGATCCGTACCGTAAAGTTTATAAGGAGGATCCACAATGAATATTAATTCTCTCAATTCAGCAGAGCGCGAGACGTTGATGATCGAAGCTTTGAACGCACTTCGCGTATGCATTCCGAACATCAACAGACCGGCCGGTGTTCTCATCAACCAGAACCAGCCGATGAATATTGAAGAGAAAGACGGCTACTACAGTGTCACAATGTATGTACGTGCCGTGGATTTTGCAAGCAAATACTTATTCCTTGGTCCCTTCTACCTTACGGCATCAATGGATAACGGCAACTGGGTTGTTTCCGAACCGAGATTTGATCCCGGAATCGACGGCTGCTACTACGATGTAGTAGGAACCAACGGAAGCCACCTCAAGATCTATGAGCATATGGCAGTTATCGATGAGAACCCCGTTTATTTCGAGGACTGTGAGGGAGTATCGCTCAGAGACTGTGACGGAGAGAATGACGGAGTCGTCAGATTCGATCTCAAGAACGCATCATTCAAGGTCTTCCATTGGAACACAACCACACAGAATCCCATATTCATGACTAAGGTTCTGAGCATTTGCGATCTGATGATCAGAAATGCACAGCAGGAGTCAGCCGCTGATTCGCAGAAAGAGGCCGAGCTGAGCGCACAGGAAGAGGCTGCAAGAATTGCAAGGGAGAGCCTTATGAGACCGGCTTCCACGGCATC
>CADBNJ010000095.1 GCA_902795955.1 Oscillospiraceae bacterium | reverse complement strand
TACCGGAAAATAACACAGCGCCGCGATAAGTCCCCACTTCATCGTATCGCGCACTCTCTGAGGATCCTTGTGTCCCCTGTTCTGTGCCACGCATGTCATGATGCCGCTTCCGATGCTCTGCGCAGGGATGCATGCAAAATCATCGACCCTGCACACGGCATTGAACGCACCTATCACCGTGACGCCGCACGAGTTGATAGTGCTCTGGATGAATATCTTGCCGACGGGCTGAGCCGCCTGCTGGAGTGCAGTGACAAGGCCGAGACGGGATGTCTCTCCCAGCAGCTTCTTGTCCACAACAAGATCCTTTCTGCCGAGGTGAAGCAGATCCACTTTGAAATAAATGTAGAGAACGCAGCATACCACAGACACCGCCTGAGAGATGACGGTCGCAATACCTGCTCCCTCCGAGCCGTATCCAAGCTGTCCGACAAACAACAGATCAAGAGCGATATTAAGTCCGCAGGACACGCCGAGGAACACGACCGGCATTACCGTATTGCCGATCCCCCTCAGCGAATGAGACATGAGATTGTACTGGAAAGTAAATAGAAAACCTATGAACATGATCCTGAGATATACAAGTGCTTCGTCAATGATCTCAGGCGGGGTCTTTATGAGCACCAGGATCTCGCGGGAGAAGATAAACCCGGCGGCAAACACCAGAAAAGAGAATATTGTTCCCGCAATAACAGCCGTGGAGAATTCGCGTTTGAGACGTGAATATTCCTCCGCACCAAAAAGCCTTGCGATTATGATCGAAGCGCCCATGCCTATCCCCGATGCGCCCAGCACCATCAGCGTCATTACGGGATTGACCGTGCTGACGGATGCCAGGGAATCCTGACCCAGGTATTTGCCGATTATTATCGAATCGGCCATGTTGTATGTGAGCTGAAGGAAATTGCCGAGTATCATGGGAACGGCATACAGTATGATATGACCAAAGATATTCCCCTTTGTCATATCACGGACTAATGTCATTATCTTCCCATCAGATCCACGAACCTGCGTGCGCTGCGGGCGGATCTGCCTCCTTCGATCGATGCAAGCTTCTCTGCCTCAACCTCGAAAGACTCCTCGTCCCCGATCCTTATTCCCCTCGCTTCGCATATCTTATGCGCGATCCTCAGATACTCCGCCTTATCAGGCCTGTCGAGGAATATGTTCATGCCGAACAAACCGGCAAGATTCGTCTGGGTATTACTGCTCGTGGCATAGATCGCTATATTCTGCCTGGCACTTGTTATCGCACTCTCAAGAAGTGAGACATCCTCGATGATGTCATCAAGGAGCAGTATGAACCGCATGGGCACCGTCGATAATCTCTCGATCAGCGGGATCAGGTTCATCATCTCATTCTTGCCAACCGAGACAAGCCTTACACCGTACTGCGCGAACATCCTCGCTGTCGCCCTGACAGTCGCAGTCTTACCTGTTCCCGATTCGCCGTACAGAAGTATATCCGCATACGGCTGTCCCTTCACGAATTCCTTTGTGTTCTCTATTACTTTGCTTCGCTCGGACTCATAGCCGAAGAGCCCCTCAGCCCTGACTTTATCCGGATACTTTACCGGAATGAGCTCGCTTCCCTCAGTCCTGAACACCGCGTTGTCGGCATACATTCCGTAGCCGCTCCTGGTGATGTTCTCGAGCATCTTCATGTATTTGTCCTTGATGTCGATCCCCGTTGTCTTGAACTGGGCGACATACCCGTCGTAGGCGAGCATCTTCTCGACATCAGCGTATGAGGTAAGCGATATCTCGTTAAGAAGGTCAAGCTCCTTATCCGAAGTTGACTTCAGCAAGGCACTTATCTTCAGCGGTTCCTTGCCTCTTATCCTTGCCGATTCCGCCTTGACGTATGCTGCAAGAAGCGGATTATCGTCATACTTCAGAGAATTCCATATAGCCGCCGCAAGGTCACCGTCCTGCCTGATACTGTATAACGCATTCACAAATGAAGTATACTTCTCGAGCACATTATATCTTGTCTCCGATACATCATCAGCGATCTTGAGAAATCCGCGCAGACTCTTCAGAGGCTCAGACTCGCTTACGCCCTTGAATATAGCCAGTGAATTGATCTTACATAACAGTTCCGACATTATTATCCTCTCTGCCCGTCAGCTATACCCGGAGACGGCCTTAAGCGATGCCTACCACATTGAAATCCTTGTCGAATCCGACATAGATGAGTCCCTTGTCAGCATCATCAGGGATCTCAAATGTTCCGTTGTCAGTAGCCACGAATATCCTTCCGCCGCCTTCGATCGTTGTGGGATTCACCTCATCATAGAGCATGGAATAGATGTATTTCTGCTCTGAGCTGTTGAGGCGGGCGAGATCCGGCTTAGTCGTCTCGATGAAGAAGTCCAGCGTGAGCTTGCTCATCCACTGATCGTATTCGCTTCCGATCTTGCCTGAGACCTCTGATGAATAATCATACTTGCCTGCGATCTCGTTGCGGAATGATTCGGGCACGCTGTAATACAGTGCTTCCGACTCAGTCATCTGCGGATATCCCTTGTCTGCCCAATAGCGGTGAATGTTGCTGAACACTTCCGTTCCGGCATGCTTCTCCAGATATTCGGCAAAAAGGTATACCGTTCCGTAAGCACCGATATACTGGTCATTCTCAATGGAGAAATTATAGAGAGACTGACCCTTGCGGAACCTGTCGCTGAGGTAATAAAGGATGTTGTAACGCCCTTTGTTCTTGATACCGCTGTATACATAGTCCTCTGCAAAGGCTGACATTGACTCGTTGAGCCATGTGCGCATAAAAGGCGTTCCCGGAGCCTTGAAAGTATCCGATGCGCAGATCAGATGCTGGAACTCATGCGACAGTGTGGACTTAACAAAATCAGGATCCGTCTTCACTCTTGTGGAATTGATGTTGATGATAGCATGATCGGTGTTAAGACCGTATCTGCTTATGTCACTCTTGGTAACCTCAGCCGATGAATAGATGTCAACCATCGCGAAGAAACCGCCGAGATCCCTTCTCATCTCATAGAAGAGAATGTTGACCTTGCCGCCGTTCTCTACAAAACGCGGGGTTCCGAAGCACTGCACGTCCTTACCGTAGATGACGTTGTCAAATTCCTCACCGAACTTGGATGCATCACTCTTGCTGATAGAATCGTCAAGGCTCCATACATAGCAGTGGTCACCTTCATAGACGCACTTGAACTTGTCTTCCTCCCTGCTCTTGAGCTCCTTGTCGTAATGATAGAACGTATGCTTGTCGCCAAGCTTATATACGGGGTCAAAGCCGGATGCCCTGCTTCCGTCGAAGTTGACATTGAGTCCTTCGAGCCCGCCGTTGATATCGGACTGTGAGATCATGTCATGAAGCCCGAGATCATCCGGATTATCATCACCGGCACGGCTCTGACCGGTGATTATCTGACCATCAAGCCTGCCGGTAGAAAGACCGGTGCCGGTGTCGTACTTGTTGTTCTCATCATAGATGTAGGGGTCGTAGATCATTACGTAATTAACGCCGGTCAATTTATCGTGTGATACCTTTGACTTGGAATACTCCGAACTGTTAGTCGGAACGTCAGACGGCACCTCCGAAGGTGCGATCTCTCCTTTACGGCCTTCCTCGACCCCCGTCGAGATCGATGCTTCAGTTGCGCCGGTCCCTGCACATGAGGCAAGACCCGCACACACGGTCACCGACAGTAATGCTGCCAAAAACTTGGATGCAAAAGTTCTCTTCATTTCCAACCCTCCCGCTATATCAATATCTCAATTCAAAATCCCCTGACCTGTATGTCCCGTCGACGGTGGCTATGTAATAAAGCGGCCACTTCCCGCCGAGATCACCACTGTCAACTATGACACTCGTTACGGCGTAACCTCCCGGTATCTCCACGATATCACCGAAGTTCAGGACTGTGGAATCATCTGCCTCACAGACCTTGAATACCCTGTATCTGTCCGTCTTATTAATTATCCACAAATTGAACAGATTTACAACACTGTCACCTTTGTTCGTCTTGCCGCCCGGGGCAACAACCACCTTGATCGTGTCATCCTCGTATAGTATATCATCTCCTATCACAGGGGCAACATCCGTCGCGTGATCCTTGAGCTTTGGTTCACATATATAGATCGTATCGTTTATCCTTATCACGAGCGACAGTGAAGATACCGCATCAATCTCCGGCAGCTTATCATCATCATTCCAGTAGATCGCTCCCCATTTAAGGCCTGCGCTTCCGATAGTCCGGTCAGATATATCGATCTTGTCATGACATACCTTGCCGGGCTTTACGGACATCTCATCGCCCTTGTTCTGAATGTAAACGCCGTTAACGATGATGCCTTCAAAATTATATTCCGCTGCGCTTCCCGTCTTGTTCTTTACATCGAGTTCTACCGTCATGGTATTACTGTAGAACAATCCGTCCGTACCGGCGTAATATCCGAGGTACTTCAGGCCGATCTCGAGATCATCGTCATTATAAACTGTCTGTTCCTCGGCACTTGCCCCCATTACGGGACTGATCATTGCCGCGGGCTTGGGAGCCGTATCGGGGATGGTCACTCTTACCGGCTGTATTGCTATCGTGGCACGCGACTTGCTTTCCTTTACCTCAAGCGTGAATTCCAGCGTGTTTGTACCATCCTTGAGCTTGTCAGTAATGTCATATACCGTCTTCCATTCCGGTTCACCCTTGATAAAGTAATACGTCCTGTCCACTTCAGATCTGTCGTTTAATGAGACATTCGCAAGCGAGACACTGTAATCCTGCTTCTTATCTCTCTCTGATCCGAGATAGAGATATACTTTGCCGTCAGGTGCAAGCGAATACTTGAGGGATACCTTGATGCCCTTATCATCAAATATCTCAGCACCGTCATCACCCCAGGTGACATCATTGATATCGGCATCACTGACGCCGGGGTCATCTGACAGAATGATCGGGAACATCTCAGAACAGTATCTTCCGCCCTGGACATCTCCGATATCGAACATGATGAAATACTCCGACCCGTCGTTATACAGTGTCTCATATGAAGGCCTTACATTATCTGCGGTAGCCAGTTCATTCCACATCATCCAGTTGCCTTTATCCCAATCGAAATAATTCCTGATGGTTCCGTTGTCATTTCTTGTAAGTATCTTGCTCGGAAGATGCGAGATCCTGTAATATACCCAATCCTTCGGATCGACCGGTGTCCTCTTTCCGGATGACAGTTCCGAATCAACGATCTCGTAGATACCGTCAATAGTAACTTTATCCTCGTTGCCGTCATAGCTGAAATGCATCTCGCAGGATTTGTATGAATCCTCCGCACCCGTTCCGAAATCATTGTTGCACAAGGTAAAATACGAGTAGAATTCCGACACGCCGTTGTTATAGTCAACCTGCTTGACAAGAGGAATAACCTTCTCACCGAAGTCGGTAACGAAGAACAGCGCCTTGCCGTTGTAATCGGCCGTTATAACGCCGTCATCATAATCCGTGACGGAACTGTAGTACACGGCGCTGTATTCCTCATGTCCGTCGTTGGGATCGATGAACTTGCGCATTATGTAATAGCCGCTCCCGAGATAATACTGCTGCTGTTCCGGTGTCAGCTGAAGCGTGAATGAATTAAGCTCACTGCCTGCTTCGATGCTGCCAAGAGTCTCGAAATAATCCGAGTAATCGGATCCAAGCCATATCTGGTCGAACCTTGACAGGTAATTAGTGTAGTCACTGAACAGCCCGAGCTTAACATATTCATCATGCCATGAATTCCTGTAATAATTCTTGTTGTAGAACGGATAATAGAAGCTCAGCCCGCAGTAATCCTCTTCGCTCGAGACATTGTAGACAACCGCCTTGCCGAGAGCATCCTTAAGCTTTGCAGCCTGGTCTTTATAGTCCTCCGACATTGCATCCGCCATTGACATCAGGTCCACAAAGTCATACTCCGAACCCGTACTTCCGCGTCCGGGCGACTTGATCTCCGTGCGTGCCTTGGCAAGCTTTGCATAATGACCGCTGACATCTTTGGACGCCACGGCAAAGAACTCATCTATCGACTTCTCAAGATCCTCCGCTTTTGTAAGATCCGTCACGGACATCGTAACGGGGGACCTCAGAAACTCCTTATCCGCGAAATACTCCTCACTGTACTTCTTATAACAGTCCGCTATCTCCTTTGTGAGGTCTTCATCAGACACCTTGCCGCAGTCCTTGAGGAAAGAATAATTCCAGCCGAATACGGGTTCTATCTCCTGTGAAGCGACAAGATAACGGGCATAATCATCAAGTGTCAGCACCAGCTCTGCAGATGCCATAAGGCAGGCATCAAATCCTATAAAGCCGAGCTTATTATCCCGTCCGAACTCAGATCCTTCGAGAGCGGTCTTCATCTCGTTCAGCGTCAGCGAATCATTATTGTTGAGTGTGTCCTTGCCGTATCCGATAAGCGGTCCGTTGCCGTGATCCCACAGGATCAGATCGAACTTATCCGTTTTGTAATTGGCATATGAATAATCGAGGAATCTCTGAAGGCAGGCTGCCTCACCCATCGATCCCGTGTCCTTATAGTCAAGCTTCCTGAAACCGTCACTTGTCAGTATCTGCAGAGTTATCTCATCCGGCGGCAGACCGTTGTGCCATTTCTCGCTTCCGCCTGACAGGACGAGCAGATTGACCAATGATGTATCTATGCCGCTGTTTGCCATCTCCTCCAGGTCGGTCGTAGCCGATGCGCTCTTGGATTCCAGATCCGAACCGATCATGTAGATCATCAGTGTCATCTGAGGAGTATTATTCTCAGGAACAGCAGAAGATGCGGCAGGAGTCTGCGGAACATCATTGCCGAACCTTGATGCCGTCATATAGCAGACCGCCACGATCGCGATGATGAGAACGGCAACGGGGACTATTCCAAACAAGACCTTACTGCGTTCTTTTGCTGTCATTTATCACTCTCCGAACAGAGGCGTTGAGAAATATCTCTCGGCAGTATCCGGCAGCACCGTCAGAACAGTCTTGCCGGGACCGAGCTTCCTTGCGAGCTTGAGAGCTGCGGCAACATTAGTTCCGCTCGATATTCCGCACATCAGGCCTTCCTCTTTGGCCAGGCGCTTGGACATGTCGATCGCCTCTTTGTCTGTTATGATACATACATCGTCATAGATATCCCTGTTGAAGATCTCGGGGATGATACCGTCGCCGATACCCATCTGCAGATGTGTTCCTATCGTTCCGCCTGCCAGTATCGCGGCATTCTCGGGTTCCACTGCCCATATCTCGATACCGGGGAATCTTGACTTAAGTTCCTCGCCGATCCCGGTGAGCGTTCCTCCCGTGCCGATGCCTGAACAGAAGCCGTCAACACTGCGTCCGTCCAGATCTTCGAGTATCTCCACGACCGTTGACTTCTTGTGAGCCAGCACGTTGTTAATGTTCGCGAACTGCTGCGGAACAAAGACCTTCGGGTTCTTCTCCTTCATCCTCAATGCCGCCTTAAGGCACTCGTCAATGCACTGTCCGATATCGCCGTAATCATGTATCAGTTTGACTTCGGCTCCATAGTGGCGCACGAGTTTGCGGCGCTCCTCACTGACGGAATCCGGCATGATTATTATCGTCCTGTATCCTCTTACGGCACCCACAAGAGCCAGTCCGATCCCCTGATTGCCGGATGTAGGCTCAACGATTATGGAATCCTTGCCGATAAGTCCCTCTTCCTCCGCTGCAAGTATCATGTTATATGCCGTTCTTGTCTTGATCGATCCGCCGATATTCGTCGCTTCGAACTTGACAAGCACCTCGGCACTGTCTTCATCAGTCAGTCTGTTCAGCCTTACCAAAGGCGTATTCCCTATAGCTTCCAATATATTGCTGCAAAACATCAGTTTGTCTCTGCCCCGCGAAAATAAAGATTTTTATAAACAAAAGTATTATAATTGTATCATTCGTTAAAATCCATAAACAGGAGGCTTTTTTATGAGCAAAAAAATATTGTCGGCAGCCCTTTGCGGCGCATTGTTGTTCTCACTGGCAGGGTGTTCCGGCAAGGGCAAAGTTACACCTGATGCTCTTTACTCTTATGCAAAATCCGACGGAGCAGTTGCGTTTGACAATATTGACGATATAGAAGACTCTGTCGATGACGAGGACATCGAGGAAGAGATCGGGGATAACGGCGTGGTCATGAAGCTGAGTATTGATGATCTTATGGATCTTATCGAAGAAAAGAACGGAGATATGAGTTCTTTCAACCAATTTGCCAACAAAGACATGGATGTGATAACCCTCTACCTCAAGAGATCATCCTCAAACAACCAGATAACGGCTGTCGCCGCTTCATTTGAGGATGAAGATGATGCGGAGGATTATTACGATAAGTACGCCGATCAGATCAAGATGTACAAATCTTTCGGTGCCGAGATCGATGACGGTGAGGACGGAGGAATAGAATACTCGACTGTCGCCGCTTCTTATGGGGGAGAACATATCGGAATGGCCGTATATACCGATGGCACCAACGTTCTCATCATAGTTCAGATGTCCACGAGGGACCTGGATGATATACACAATATGTGTGACGGACTCGGTCTGCCTATGGCAGAGAGCCGTGAGCTTGACGACGTCGATGACGACGATGACGACGATGACTACGATGACTACGATGATTACGACGACTGACGGGAGGTCCGGATGAGATCAGCAAAAATCATTTCCTCACTTCTCTGCATATCACTGTCGCTTTCTTTGACAGGCTGCTTTGGCGGCAGCAGGTTATCGCCGGCCAGGTTGATGTCATATGCGGAAGATAATGAAGCCAAAGTCTATGACAGCGCCAGGAAGTATTCCTCTTTTCTTGATGAGATCAGATCAGGGTCGGAATCAGTGGAGATCGGCGACGGGTCGGTTATCAGGCTTGAGGGGAAGGATATCAAGACTGTATTCGGCAAGAAGAGCATCTGCATGTTCCCCATTGTCGATGATTTCTACGACAAGGGCATGACGGAGGCCGTTGTATATTGCACCGGCAAGGTCAAATCCAAGAGCGATGCCCACATTGAATACATCTATTCGATCGGGTTCGAGGATGAGGATTCGGCGGAAGAGTATTTCGATGATATGCATGACGGCATTCAGCCAAAGTCATCCAACAACAAAGCGAAGAATGACAACGGCGAAGAGGATGGTATCAGTTATTCCGTAATGACCATATACGATAATACCTTCAGCGCCGGTGTCGGAGTGTACCGTGACGGCAAGACGGTAATGCTGATCGTTGCCTACGGGTACAACAATACAAAAGGACATGATGTCGTTGACGGCATATGCGAAGACTTCGGTCTTCATCTGATCTCGGACGTGTGATATGCCTCTTCTGATCGTTCAGGATAACATAACAAAGATGCAGGTTGACGCCATTGTAAACGCCGCCAATAATTCCCTGCTCGGCGGAGGCGGTGTTGACGGTGCGATCCACCGCGCGGCAGGTCCTTCTCTTCTGGAGGAATGCCGTACTCTTAACGGATGTGATACGGGTGATGCCAAGATAACCTCCGCCGGAGATCTGCCCTGCAGATATGTCATCCACACCGTCGGGCCGGTCTGGTGCGGCGGTTCCCGCAATGAGGAACAGCTCCTGAGATCATGCTACAGGAAGTCACTGGAGATCGCATCCTCCAAAGGATTAGCCTCCGTGGCATTTCCCCTGATATCCTCAGGTGCATACGGTTATCCCAAAGATCAGGCACTCGGTGTCGCCGTCGATGAGATAAAGCGTTTCCTTCTGACAGGCGACGACATGCTGGTCTATATCGTTATCTTCGACAGGGATGCATATACGATCGACAGGAAAGTATTCAGGGATCTGTCACAGCGCATTGACAGAACCAACGTCATATCAGATGCAGCTTATGCTGCCGGATCTGCAGCGCCTGCCGGGATTCCGAAGCGGAGATCATTCTTCCGCGGAGTTTCCGGCGATGCTTACCGCTGTGCCGGAGCACCGGCCGCAGAGGAAGAGTGTGAGATCTGCGATTCCGCAATAGACAGAAGTCTCGATCAGAGGATAAATGAGATAGACGAGAGCTTCTCTTCAATGCTCCTTCGCAAGATAGACGAATCAGGCATGACGGACGTCGAGTGCTACAAGCGAGCCAATATCGACCGCAAGCTCTTCTCCAAGATAAGGAGCGACGTATATTACAGACCGAGCAAGCCTACAGTCATCGCATTCGCCGTAGCCCTGAGGCTTGATCTTGCCGAGACGCGCGAACTCCTCATGAAGGCTGGCTTTGCACTCTCCCGCTCCAACAAATTTGATATCATCATCGAGTACTTCATTGAGAACGGCAACTATGATGTTTTCGAGATAAATGAAGCGCTGTTCGCATTCGATCAGCCGCTGCTGGCTTAGAACAGGCTGACATTTATTTGTCGCTTCCCATGCGACCACGCCCTCGCCTTTTCCTCCTATAATCAGGCCATAAACCGGATACAAGGAGGACAAAACAATGACAAACTTAACAGAACTCGTTTTCATTCTCGACAGGAGCGGATCGATGGGAGGAATGGAGGGCGATACCATAGGCGGATTCAACTCGATGATCGCCAGGCAACAGCAAGAGGACGGTGACGCACTTGTATCAACTGTTCTTTTCGCGAATCAGAGCGAAGTGCTCCATGACAGGATACCGTTGGCTGAAGTCCCGAAGATGACGGAGAAGGATTACTTCGTGGGAGGATGCACGGCACTCCTGGATGCTGTAGGAGGCGCAATAAAGCACATCAGCAAGATACACAGATACATCCGCAAGGAAGATGTCCCTGCCCACACCATGTTTGTGATCACCACGGACGGAATGGAGAATGCAAGCCATAAATACAACGCCGGCAAAGTCAGAAAGATGATCGAGGAGAAGAAGGAGGAGGGATGGGAATTCCTGTTCCTCGGAGCCAACATCGATGCAGTCAGTGCGGCCGGAGAGATAGGCATTGACGAGGACCGCGCAGTGAGATTTCACAATGACAGCAGAGGCAGCGCCGTCAATTATGAGGCAGTATGCGGCGCAGTAAGTGCAGTAAGGAAGAACATTGTTCTGTCAAGCGGATGGAAGAGATCGATCGAGGAGGATTACGAGAGCCGCGAGGCTGAATGAGCCTACAGAGAATCGATATTACGCGCAACGAACCTGAGGCCGAACAAGGTACCGGCAACCGTCATCACCACGAGAAGAGGGGTGATCACATAAAGACAGACGGCAACGCTTCCTGACCGGACATAGAGCCAGTAAGTCCCTCCGCAGACAGCAGCTGCGATCAGCAATCCGACAGCGAGATTGAAGAAGCAGTTCATGTTGCCGCGGAGGGCAGTTGCTTCGTCTGCCCACACCGTATATGGTGTTATCGAATCCATGCAGATCCCGACTATCGTGGATATTATCACGCACAGCAGAGCAAGCAGCAGGTACACGGCAACATAGAACAGACTTGCCTTGAGCGAATACGCGGCAAATCCTATTGCCAGTGACAGGGGAATATAAGTAAGAATTATGTTGGCGGCTGCCTTGGCAAATATGATCCTGTTGAGCGGGACCGGTATATACTTGATCATGTCGAAATGAAGCCCCTCCCGTGTAAAAGACGTGGACGCGATGGAGTTGAGCCCCGCAGCTATGAAAGAGATGCCGAGCACTACAATAAGCACGAGAACGGACGCCCTCGCCTGACCGCTTCTGTAAAGCGCTGTAAACCTTAAGATGTTGACATTCTTCTTCGACAGAGCGAAGAATACCACAGACAGTATCGGCCATATCAGATTCGCATAAACGCAGTTGGTGCGGTATGACATGGTCCTGAACAGAACTGCAATCTCCTTGCGGAGCAGGGCGGCAAAAACGCCACGCCTGCGCGGAACAAAACCGGCTCTTCGTGAACGGCGTTTACTGCCTCCGAGAGCCATGGCCGTATATAACCCCTCCCTGTACATCAGGCGTGCACAGACGAGCATTATCAGGTACAGAACGGCAGTCGATGCCACAGGGATGATCAGCCACAGGATGCTCTTCTCACTCATGGCTCTGCATATCATCGGTGTCGTGAAGAATATGATGTCGCAAAGGTCATTGAAGCTGTTATTGCCGGCCACCAGCATGTCCACGTATTTCTCGATGTTCGTCCCTCCCTGCCCTCTGAAAGACATAAGGAACACGGCTGCGAACAGGACAAACAGTACAGTTGAGGAATAGTAGAAAACACTTATCCTCTTCACGCGCCTCAATACCCTCATCAGCACCGTGCAGATTATCGAGCAGTAGATCAGCGGAAGGGCAGGTATGAGAAACAGACCCGCCACAGATGAGATGACAGTAACCGGATCAGTCACTTCCCTGATACCGTAATTATCGTATAAAGCCTTATACCATCCGGCGAACATCGCCAGGAGCACAAAGGCCGTCATGAAATTCTCCGTTCTGAACGTATGCAGGAACTTTGCCCGATAGAGCTCCACGGGCCTTATGGGAAGCACCGCAAAGTATGCCAGGTCTTTTACAAAGTAAAGCACGTTGAACATGACCGGAAGACAGAATATCATCGTGAAGGCCGATATGATGTGGATCATCGATATAAGCGCATAGCTTCTCTGACCGAAGAACATCAGCAGGTTAGACAACAGATATGTGATGTATCCCACCATCACGGCTGACGGGATCATGATCCCCGCGAAAGCGATCATGCCGAATATACCGTATGCCCTCGCCTTGCTCTTCTGTCCCGGCTTGGGCATCTCCAGATTCGCCCCCATTGCCCTTGTCAGCGTCTTAACTGTTCTCATCGATATCTCCGGATGTGATCGTGACAAATATCTCCTCGAGATCCATTCCCTCATGTTCTGCAAGAAGACCGTCAACAGTACCGTCATAGACTATCGTACCGCGGTCGATTATGATTATCCTGTCGCACAGCTTCTCGGCCACTTCGAGCACGTGCGTTGAGAAAAGCACCGAGTTGCCCTTCGCCGCATGCTCCTTCATAAGCTGTTTCAATTCGTAAGAAGCTGCCGGATCGAGTCCTGTCATCGGTTCATCAAGTATCCAGACTTTGGGCTCATGCACAAGCGCTGCGATTATCATCATCTTCTGGCGCATTCCGTGCGAATATTCCCGCATCTGTATGCCGAGCTTATCGGTAACACTGAATCTTGCCGCGAGCCTGTCTGCCCGTTCCTTCCTGTCAGACACGGAGACACCGTAGATATCTGCGATTAAATTGATATATTCCGCACCCGTCAGCTGGAGCAGAACATCGGGATTATCCGAGATATATGCAAAACTCCTCTTGGCTTCCATAGGCTGCCTGACTATGTCAAACCCTGCGACGGACGCAGTGCCGGACGTGGGCTTAAGAACTCCCGTAAGCATCTTGAGAACGGTGGTCTTCCCTGCTCCGTTGGGACCGGCAAAACCTACTATCTCACCCGCACCGATCCCGAAAGTCACATCCGTCGCTGCCCTCGTTCCGCTTCCATATACCATATTGAGATTATCGGCTTTGATCATATTCAGTGTTCCCTCAAAAGTGTTATAATCCTTTTATATGATTTTCTCATAAACGTGCTTCATTATGAAGTTCATTTCGAGATTTTTAGGAGGGTAAAATGAGACTGATGATCCGAACTGCCTCTCTGTCAATGTCCGCCATAATGGCCTTTGCCGTAACCGGATGCTTCGGGCACGCCAAAGCGACCCCGGCCAATCTTGCATCTGTCTGTGAAGAACTCGGCGCAGAGGAATGTGATTACGATTCTTACATCGCAAAGCAATCTGACCCTTCATCACTTTACGGAGATCCTTCCGATGCCGTCAAGAAGCTCGAGGACGGTTATTACTGCACCGTATCCGGCAGTGATATAGAAGATATCCTGAACAAGGCCGAGAAGAATTCAATGACCGAGCTTAATATGCTCATAGATTCCTTCAATGAAGTGAGTGACAAAAAATGGAATCCGGGCGAACTGACATACGACAATTATGGTTCCATGGAGGAGATGACCTCGTATTCATCAATATCGACAGGTCTCTCCGGAATATCGTACTGTTATGTCACCTCATTTGAATTTGATTCCAAATCAGCCGCCGAATCATATTATGATTTCCAGACGGAACATGCCGATGATGCCGACGAATTGCTGGACAGTCAGAATTGGGGATTTGAAAGTAAAACAAAGGACGGCAATAATAACGGCATCGATTATTTTGTTTATCAGATGAATATGAGCTCCGTACCTGAGGTTGAGATGAATTCATATGCCCTGATACTTCGCGACAAGGATTGTGTCACCACTTTCCTCATAATAGACATGGCCGGGAAGAAAGGATACAGGACGGCAAACAAGATCCTGGACAAAATGGGCATAATAAGCCTGGATGAGATCATGGAATAAGATAATCTTCAGCGGAGGGACGGTATGAGATCAATTAATAAGATCGTATCAGCAGCACTTATGGCTTCAATGGCACTGTCCGTTGCAGGCTGCTCCGGTTCCAAGGGCATCTCGCCTAAGGCGATCCATTCCATCGGCGTAAATGCAGGCGCGACAGAATACGATGATGTCGATGAATTCGCTGACCTTATGCAGGACCTGCAGGCCAAGAAGAGCAGCGCCATCAAAGAACTTAAGAACGGTGTGTTAATAACTGCTTCCGGCAAGGACATCAAAAAGCTGATGAGCGAATCCGAGTCACTGTCAGGCGATGACATGATATACAAAAAGTCTATGGAAGAGATGTCATATTACTTTGTCGGCGACGTCAGCAAAGGCACACAGGCCTCCCTCTTTTGCATAATATCCTATTCTTTCGATGACGAAGACGATGCCGAAGATTATTTCAACATTCAGGCAGATATGCTGGAACAGGTATCCAGACACGACGGTTCCGATACCAGGTACTTTGACATTGCCGATGAAGACGGTACGGATAACGGCATTGATTACTATGTGACAGAGTATAAGATCAAGGAAGAATACAGAGCCCTTCTGGGTGAGAACAGCATGAACATGTACGCAGGTTCATATCTCGACGGCAAATATGTTATGTACTATATAGCGATGGACATCGGATCTTCATCAGATTGTGCCGACACTCTTGACGATACATGCAAGGAACTTGGCATTATAAGTCCTTTTGAGGTGTTTGACTGATAG
>CADBNJ010000094.1 GCA_902795955.1 Oscillospiraceae bacterium | reverse complement strand
GGGAATCCGATGACGGTGCAGATCCTGATGCGTCCTGCGGCGTAGGAATATGCATCTCTGACATAGCAGGGGGGAATGCACACTGACGCACAGTGTGACGATACCGCCCTGTCTATCAGATCTCTTATATCCTGCAGTGTCGCAGTCACCTTAAGGTTGGTCAGATCCACATAGGACATGATGTTGTCTGCGTCAGGCTCCGGCATGCCTGTAAACCTGCGGGGCAGATCCCTCTTCATCAGCGCTTCAAAAACAATATTTGATATCGAACTGAATCCGATCAGTTCCCCCATGTTATGAGGCACCCTGTATCCCTCCCCGTAAATCAGCAGAGGGATCGTCTCGCGTGAATGATCTGTCGATACGGTGGAAGGATCGCAGCCGTGATCGGCCGTTATCATCAGAAGGTCATCATCATTGAGATCATCAAGGACCGTTCCGAGTGCATCATCCCATTCGTGCATTGCTGCCGCATATCCGGGGATGTCGTTGCGGTGTCCGTATTTCATGTCGAAATCAACAAGGTTGACAAAGCATAATCCCGTGAAGTCTTCCTTCATCACATCCTTCAGCTTTGATATTCCGTCAGTATTGCCTGAAGTGGGTATCGCACGGGTCACTCCCGCCCCTGCGAAAAGGTCATTTATCTTGCCTATCGAGATGCATTCATAACCATAATTCTTCAGGATGTCCATCATGTTGGATGACGGCGGAGGAGCGGAGAAATCGTGCCTGTTGGAAGTCCTCGTGAAGCCTTCCGCCGCATTCCCGGTGAAAGGTCTTGCGATGATCCTTCCGACGGCATGCTCTCCCGTCATGAAGGCGCGCACTTTGCGGCAGATGTCATACAGCTCATCAAGCGGGACTATCTCCTCGTGCGCAGCTATCTGGAGCACGCTGTCGGCAGATGTGTAGACAATGAGAGCCCCGGTCCTCATGTGCTCCTCTCCGTAGTCCTTTATGACTTCGGTGCCGCTGTAGGGCTTGTTGCACAGGATATCACGGCCCGATATCTCCTTTATCTTATCGAGGATGAACGAAGGAAATCCGTCCGGATATGTCGGCTGCGCAGCGGCAGACAATATGCCGCTTATCTCCCAGTGGCCGATCGTCGAATCCTTGCCGGATGACACTTCCCTTACTATGCCGTAAGAACCGATCGGAGAAGGACGGTCCGTGTATGAACCGAGGTAATCACTGATGCGTTTGTCGTATAATCCGTCGATGTCAAAAAGACCCATCCTGCTCATGTTGGGGAAGGGCTTATCCGAGTCTGACAGCACTGCGGCAAGCGTGTTGCTGCCCTCATCTCCGAAGTCTGATGCGTCAGGCGCATTGCCCGTTCCGAAAGAATCCAACACCACAAGGAAAACACGTTTTGCCATAATACCTCTCCAATCGTTTTTGTTGTTATAAATTATAGCAATCTATGGTATAGTTTGTGTTGAATTTTAATGGAGAGGTTTATATGGAAAAGGAACTGACTTTCGATGATCTCGGGCTGTCTCCCGAGGTAATGGCATCGCTCAGATCGATGGGGGTGAAGCGCCCCACGACCGTTCAGCAGAAGACGATCCCGTATCTCATGGATAACTACAGCGTGATCGCGAAAGCGCCGACGGGAACGGGGAAGACTTTTGCTTTCGCGATACCTATACTTGAATATCTCAACATGGATGCGAGATTCATCCAGGGGCTGATCCTTGCTCCGACGAGGGAACTGGCGCTCCAGATCGCGTCTGAGATAAGGCTCCTGGGCAAGAACATAAAGGGGTTCAAGGTAACTGCCGTCATCGGCGGCCAGAGCATAAACATCCAGAAGGAGAAGCTGGACAAGCACCCTCAGGTAGTAGTTGCCACGCCCGGCAGACTCATCGATCTCGTGACCAGGAGGATGATCGACATAAGCAACATCTATACGCTCGTTCTCGATGAGGCGGATGAGATGCTGAAGATGGGATTCATCAGGGATGTCAAGCGCATCATCTCCATGACTCCTCAGGATAAGCAGATGGCTCTGTTCTCCGCGACGATGCCCAGAGAGATACAGGACATTACATGGCAGTTCATGGAAGGTGCCAAAGAGGTAGATGTCATGCCAAAGGCGGAGGACCATCCCGATATAGACGAATACATCGTGAACTGCCCGGAGAAAGACAAGATATCGGTCATTACGCGCATCTGCGCCAAGGAGGATTACACCAAATTTATCGTGTTCTGCAACACCAAGGATCAGGCCTCAAGGGTAGCTAAGAGACTTGCTCATTCCGGTGTCTCGGTTCAGGTGCTTCACGGTGACATAAGCCAGAGCAAACGCAACAAGGTTATGGATGATTACCGCAGGAACAGATTTGATTGTCTCGTGGGCACAGATGTTGTGGCAAGGGGCATTGACGTTGACGATATAGAGGCTGTATTCAATTACGACATACCCAAGGAGAATGAGCTGTATCTTCACCGTATCGGAAGGACTGCGAGAGCCGGCAAGAGCGGTGCGGCATACAGCCTTGTGTCCTTCATCGAACAGGACAGGATGGAAGAGATAATCAGATACACGGCGGCCGATCCCGCCACTTATGTGTTGTGATTTTGGATTCTCCCTATATAATATAAATAATTGTCACTGCCAAGCGGAGGTGGATCATGCCCGATTATATACTTGACTGGAATAAATATACAAAAGCCGCGATCGATATCGCCTGCGAAGGTACGGTCCTTCTGGAGAACAGGGATAATACGCTTCCGCTGAAGGAAGGTGCAAAGGTAGCGCTGTTCGGCAGGATGCAGAACCACTACTACAAGAGCGGTACGGGTTCCGGCGGAATGGTCAATGTTGAGCATGTTGTAGACATCAGGGAAGGTCTTGCCGCTTCAGGTAAGGTTACTCTCGATGATGAACTCATCAGGATATATGACGAATGGGAGATTAATAATCCGATCGATCAGGGTATCGGCTGGGGCAATGAGAGATGGTCCCAGGAGGAGATGCCTCTTGACGGTGAGATAGTTGCAGAAGCTGCAAAGCGCAATGACTGTGCGGTGATCGTGCTTGCCAGAACGGCGGGTGAAGACCGTGATAATTCTTACGACAAGGGATCACTGAGACTGCAGGACGGCGAAGAGGACATGATCCGCAAGGTGTGCGGCGCGTTCGGCAGGACGATAGTTCTGCTCAATACCGGCAACATCATCGACATGAGCTTTGTTACCAGATACCGTCCGTCTGCCGTGCTTTACATCTGGCAGTGCGGAATGGTCGGAGGCACGGCATGTGCGAAGATCCTGACGGGCGAGGTATGTCCTTCGGGAATCCTTCCCGACACGATCGCAAGGAGTATCGACGATTATCCGGCGACACCTTATTTCGGTGATAAGAACAGCATAAAGGACCACTATTCGGAGGATATCTTTGTAGGTTACAGGTATTTCACGACGTTCGCTCCGGACAAAGTGATGTATCCGTTCGGATATGGTCTGTCGTACACGACGTTCATGATCTCCGGCGCTACATTGACAGTTCATGACGATAAGGTCGTAGTGAACGCGAGAGTCACCAACCTCGGAGAGATCCCGGGCAAGAAGACGGTGCTCCTGTTTGCGGCTCCGCCCGGGGGGAAGCTGGCTAAGCCTTCAAGGGTGCTTGCAGGCTTCGAGAAGACATATGAGATCATGCCCGGAGGCACATGCAATGTTGAGATAGAGGCTAAGATGAGGGATCTTGCCTCTTTCGATGATGACGGCAGGGCAGGCCTGGGAACAGGGTGGATCCTTGAGGAAGGCATCTATGATCTGCACCTCGGAGGCGACAGTCTTGTATCTGATATCATCCTGAGCTTTACGCTCAACGAGAGCAGGAATATAGAGCCTCTGGAACCGGTTATGGCACCCGTCGAGGAATTCGACAGATTCACGCAGGATGCGTCGGGCAAGCTCGTATTCGAGAAGGTTCCGACGAGGAAGAAGGATTACAGGGCTGAATGCCTGACGCTCGTCGGAGAGGAGATCCCGCAGACGGGAGACAGGGGCATTAAGCTCATAGATGTCAAAGAAGGCAGGGCATCGATGGATGATTTTATCGCCCAGCTGTCCGATGAGGAACTCTGCCTGATGATCAGGGGCGAGGGCATGAGCTGCCCCAAGGTAACGACCGGTACTGCAGGAGGCTTTGCGGGAGTTCTCAAGGAACTCAAGAACAAGGGTGTTCCCGCATGCTGCTGTTCCGACGGTCCTTCGGGAATGAGGATCGACAGCGGCAAGAAGGCTTTCTCCATACCTAACGGAACATGTATCGCCGCTACGTTCAACACCGCTGCGGTGGAGAGCCTGTTCGGGTGGTTCGGCATCGAGATGCTGAGCAACAGGGTTGATACGATCCTGGGTCCCGGAATAAATATTCACCGTCATCCGCTCAACGGAAGGAATTTCGAGTATTTCTCGGAGGATCCGCTGCTGACGGGAAGGATGGCATGTGCGCAGATCAAGGCGCTTGAAGAGCATAATGTTACCGCGACGATCAAGCATTTCTGTGTCAACAACCGCGAGACGAGAAGGCGTGATATGGATTCCGTTGTATCCGAGCGTGCGCTCCGTGAGATCTATCTGCGCGGATTCGAGATGGCTGTCAGGGACGGTCACGCCAGGTCGATAATGACCGTATATAACAAGATCAACGGTACCTACGGTGCGGCTAATTACGAGCTTAACACCATGGTCCTGAGACAGCAGTGGCACTATACAGGAATAACAATGACTGACTGGTGGGCGTATATCATTGAGGCCCCCGCTGCCAATATGCACCACAACCTGAGGGAGCATGCTGCCATGGCACGCGCCCAGAATGACCTTTACATGGTCTGTTCCTCGGTCGATATGAAGTATATTGATGATTCGGACTGCTTAGACGAGCTGAAGAAGGGTGAGAATATTACAAGAGCCGAGCTGCAGCGCAACGCCCGCAATATCCTGAATTTTGCGATGAATACGCCTGCAATGGACAGGCTGAACGGCAAGGCTGTCGAGATCGATCACGTTGACTGTCCGTTCACAAACGAGAGTGTCAGTGCAGAGGCGGATTATTTCTATGAGATCGACGACAATCCTGTCATTAACGTGCTCGATCAGGTGGATACGAGTACCGGCAAGGACTTTATCTTCGGTATAACGAGCGATGTTCACGGTGTCTATGAGATGGAATTCACCGCGTCGTCGGATCTTAATGAGCTGGCGCAGATACCGGTAACGCTTTACTTCACGAGCATACCTTTCAAG
>CADBNJ010000093.1 GCA_902795955.1 Oscillospiraceae bacterium | reverse complement strand
TATACTTATATACAAAGCTGAAGGCATCCTGTCCCAACCAGAATGCGCAATTACCGGTATTGCGCTCCTCCATTATCATTGACAGCTGCCTCATCTCCTCTTCAGCGCTTCTCTTGACCTCGATAACCTCCCTGGTCACGCGTCCTCCGAATATCGAATACCCGTGCTTGCCGTTCTGCTTGACATAATAAAGCGCCTTATCGGCTTTGGTAAATACTTCCGTGAAATCAGTGCCTTCCTCAGGAACAAAAACTCCTCCGATAGATACGCCAAGCGGTATGGACATATCCTCTCCCAATATCTCTCTGGCGGATTCCACCAGTTGCGTATTGATCCTTTTGCTTATTCCCTCCACGATACTCTCGTCAGTAACATTATGGCAGAATGCGACGAACTCATCGCCGCCGAATCTTCCGATGATATCGTCTGATCTCATATTCTGCCTGATAACATTGGAGAATCTGATCAATATCTCATCCCCTGCCTCATGCCCGTGAAGGTCATTAACGAGCTTGAAGCTGTCGAGATCTATCATGAGCAGAACACCGACATCATTACGGCACGATTCCGTAAGAGCTGCCGTTGCGCTTGCCTTATTAAGGAATCCCGTAAGCTTATCGATAGTTGCCTCTTCCTTGAGATCCTGTATCTGTTCAATATTCGACAGGATATTCTCTATGCGTCGCAGGAGCACGTCAGCTCTGAAAGGCTTCCTTATGAAGTCAGCCGCGCCCTTGTCGAAGCCCTTGCCTTCAAGCTCACCGTCATCATCGGCCGTCATATACATTATCGGAATGTTTGCATTGTACCGTCTCCTGAGCTCCTCATACAGTTCAAAGCCCGTCATCCCGGGCATAAGAAGATCGGTCAGTACCAGAGACGGTCTCTCCTTCTCATAGATCTCCAGAGCTTCTGCACCGGAGGATGCCGTAAGGACCTCATACTTGGAAGACAGGATCTTCTTCGTTACCATTCTCATCATTTCTTCATCATCAACAACCAGTATCTTAGTCATATCATTCCCCCGGCAATGCTTTGCGTATTACTCCGACTGTCTCTTTGTACAACTCCATCAACGGCATAAAGCCGTTGTTAATATCGTCTGTTCTGTTCTCCTTAGCAGCCATTTCCTGCGCAAGCGCCTCTTCTGCAAGGGCCTTCGCGCCTATCATCTTGGCAGTGCTCTTAAGCGCATGAACATGTATCCTGTAATTCTCTATATCATCCTTCTCGTAGTCATTCTTTATCTCTTCAGACTTCTCTTCATACCCCTGCCCGAAAGTCCTCAACATATCAATATAGAACTCTTCACTGCCGGCAGAATACTCGATACCGGAAGCAGTATCAAATCCTGATTCAGACAGGATATCAAGAGGCTTGTCAGAAGTCACTGAACCGTCATTATTCTTTGCTGCAGGAACAGACGGTCCTTCCGTCTTGGTTACTTTGTCGGCCGGCAGGTATTTCACAAGGATATCTTCCAGCTCCTTCATTTCTATCGGCTTTGAGAGGTAATCGTTGAAGCCTGACTGGATATACATTTCGCGCATTCCGGCAACGGCGTTTGCAGTAAGACAGATTACGGGAGTGTCATATACCAGTTCCTGTCTGACCATCTCATTCAAAGCTTCCACGCCGTCCATACCGGGCATCATATGATCCATGAATATCAGATCGTATCTCTTGGCTGATGCCAGCTTGATGCTTTCCCTGCCGCTTGCGGCAAGATCCGGTGTTATTCCGTACAGCTTAAGGAGTCCTGAAGCAACCTTGAGATTCATGTCGTTATCATCGACAACCAGTACTTCGGCATTATTTACAACAATAGATCCTCTGTCTTCTGTCTGATGCACAATACTGTTAGCAGAATAATCACCTATCGGCGTCCTGTCTATTATCTTCTGAGCCACGTTGAAGTAGAACTCTGATCCCTGACCATATATGCTGTCGACCTGAAGCTTACTGTCCATCATGCCGAGAAGTCCCTGAACGATCGATACTCCGAGACCGGTGCCCTCTATGTTCCTGTTCTTCTCAACATCGAGACGCTGGAACGAAGTAAAGAGCTTATCCATATCCTCTTCCTTAATTCCGATACCTGTATCCTTTACGCTGACATGGAGGTCATATTCATCATCGTTGACTATTGCTCCCGTCATCTTAAATACAATGCTTCCCGTCTGCGTGTATTTGACGGCATTTGTGAGGATATTGAGGATTATCTGCTTGAGCCTTACGTCATCACCGAACAGACTTGAAGGGAGTTCCGGATCCATGTCAAATACAAGCTCCAGCCCTTTGGATTCCGCTTTCTCCGCGATAAGGCTGTGAAGATCATTTATGAGAGCCACCGTATAATATTTGACCGGCACGATCTCCATTCTTCCTTCTTCGATCTTGGAGAAATCCAGGATTCCGTTTACCAGTTCAAGCAGTGTCTTGCCGGCCGTATTGATATTAGCGGCGTATTCCTTGATCCGGGGATCATCACAGCTCCTCAGGATCATCTCATCCATACCGATCACGGCATTGATAGGCGTTCTTATCTCATGGCTCATCTGAGCAAGGAACTGTGACTTGGCTTTGCCGGCCGCTGCGGCACTCTTGGCTGATTCAGCCAGCTTGGCATTCACGTCATTCTGCCAGTGTATGATCCTGTTGATCATTATTAACACTATGATGATACATACAAGGAACATCGTGGCCGAGAACAGCATGAAAACGATATAATAGCCGTAAACGTTCCACCATTCGCTTATGATGTATACCGTGAAGCCGTTGGAGCTGTTATGCTGCTTTACTCCCGTACACAGTTTGCCGTTATAATCCCTGAATCCTATATGCGCAAACACTTCATCGATATCATGATATTCCGTATCGGCAACGTTTACCGATGTCTTTGAATTCATCTCATAATCCTTATTCGGGTGATTAAGGATATTGCCGTTAGCGTCAACAATGAACGCATATTCATTGTCCTTGTATCCCTCACCGAAAATACTGATCAGCTTATCCATGAAGAAATCGATTCCGAACACACCGAGGAACTCCTGATTCTCACCGTAGATAACGCGAGAGAATGTAATACAGTAGGACCCTGTCTGTTCATCAAGATACGGGGCCGAAATGTTGTAGCCGGTATCTGATTTGATGGTATCCTTGTACCACTGTCTGTCCTCAACATGCCAGTCGGAATCAGGCTGCCAGCCGTTATTCATGATGACGGTATGCTCGCTGTACGGATTCGCCATATAACATACGGATATATCTGAATAATTGGATGCGATGCTGCCAAGCCATTTGACGCATTTATCGTAGTTATCGAGCACCGTGGGATCGGCTTCTATTACGTTGGTGAACATACTGAGCGTGTTCTGCTGTTCAATCGTCCACGCCATCAGCTTCGTATAATAAACATCCATGTCGAGCATCATGCTTGACGTGCCGTACATGTAACCGAGGATCGTACTCGAGATGATGTTGAGCAGGATAGTAATAATAAATATGACGACTATGAACACACGCGACTTGCGTATGGTCTTTGCTATGTCTTTATCACCTTTTTTGCTCTTTATCCGTTTCTTTTTCTCCTGAGCGACGATATAAGCATATGACAGGAGATTATCCAGTTTTTGTGACAGTACCAGACCGGATTCCCTGATGGACGAGATGTCCTCCTTTATATCGACACTGTTATTTATCCTCTCGGAATTACTCTTCTTGATGATATTGTTCAGAGGCTCCTTAAGCTCCTCCGATATTCCGGACAGGAATTCGTTCTTGGATTCCAGGGCTTCTTCAGCTGCCATCCTTTTCCTGGCGCTGTACACATAGAAATACACAGTCAGGGCGAGGAGCACAACGTATATCAGTATGATGAACGCGATCTCTTTGTATGTATCCCCATAGAGCACATCCTCGTCTATGAGCAGTATCATATACCAGCCGTTATTTGTCTCACGGCTGAATACAGTGTAGTTCTCCCCGTCGATATCCTCGGTGAATCTGTCGTGGAGATTCGATGAAGTGACACGGCTGACCATGTAACTCAGCTGAGGCAGCGTCGTACTCACCTTGCTCCCTACAACGGACATATCCGAGTATCCTACGATCTGCCCCTCACTGGTGATAATGAGAGATTTGTACTCATTGCCGCCCATCATCTTCGCGATCGAGTTCTGGACCTCGCTCAACGTGAAGTCCATCGCCACGACAGTCTCCCTGTCATCGAGCATCTTGGACATCGTGTAGCACATCTGGCC
>CADBNJ010000092.1 GCA_902795955.1 Oscillospiraceae bacterium | reverse complement strand
CTGCGTACGCAGTAACTTTGTGAACAAAATCGTCTTTGCCGGAACATGTTTGCTGCGTACGCAGTGTAAATGTTCCGCTAAAAATTATACCTGCACAGATAGTCTGCGTACGCAGAGTAAATGTTCCACTAAAAATTTTACCTGCACAAATAGTCTGCGTACTAATCACATCCTCTCCCAACACTCCCTCTCCCAACACCTCCACTTTCTGCTACAATATAACTAACCTATACCATCAAGGATACAACTATGGAAACAACCGCACCGATGAAAGTCCTGGCATTCATCTCTTTCTTTGCCATCCTGGTAAACTTCGGCATGCCGTCGTTGAATCCGGTTATCCGGATAGTTGTAAGTCTGATTGCCTTGATCTGCGGCATCGCGCTGATCGTACTTGTATTAATCGAATTGAACAAAAGACACCGCAGATAGCAGGGAGAATAATAGGCACATGCATCACAATTTTCTCTTTGATCTCGATCAGACACTTCTTGATTTCCACTCGACTGAGCGCAAGGCGCTGGAGATTGTTATCAACGCGTGCGGTCTTAAGTTTACCGAAGACTGCTATGCTCATTTCAAGGAACTCAATAAACGGCTCTGGCTCGAGATAGAGAAGGGAACGATCTCCAGGAAGGAGCTGTTCATCAGAAGGTTCACGGACATATTTGATTACTGTGGAGGCGGCAGCCGGGGCCTCGATCCGCTCGAGGTAAACAGAGGATTTATTTACACGATGTCCCGGAACGGGATACTCATGGACGGCGCGCTTGAATTCATTATGAAGCTCAAGGAGAACATTGCAGATGCAAGGTGCTACATAGTAAGTAACGGTGCGACGGTCAATGCCGAGGGAAGGATCAGATCCACGGGCCTTGATAAGTATCTGGAGAAGGTCTATGTCAGCGAATGGATGGGCGTTGCCAAGCCGTCGGCGGAGTTTTTCGATATGGTGCTGGAAGGGGTAGGCGAGCCTAAGGAGACATGTATCGTCATCGGTGATTCGCTCACATCCGATATGCTCGGCGCTCAGAATTCATCACTTGCTTCCGTGTGGTTCATGCCGCAGGGAGACATCGAAGCGGCGGTGAGTAAATATGATATCGATTATTGTGCTTCTTCATATGATGAACTGTATGAGGTCCTCAAGAAGTGGTCATCCGCAGATCACATGATGTGACTAAAGTCATATAGACAATCTGCCTTTTCTCACTACAAGACATGATCTCCTGTTGGTATTATCATGGCAGATGAAAACCAAAGGAGATTTTGTAATGGAAGTAATCTTAAGGACAAAAGACCTTACCAAGAAATACGACAACAGGATAGTTGTGGATAATCTTAATCTTGAGATTCGCAAGGGTGAGATCTTCGGCCTGCTGGGTCCGAACGGCGCCGGCAAGAGCACAACGATGAACATGATCTGCAACATAGTCCGTCCCACTCTCGGAAGCGTTGAATTTCTAGGCAAGGACATGAAGAAGAACAGCCGCGAGCTCCTCAGAAGGCTCGGATTTATCCCCCAGGACCTGGCGATCCACAACAAGCTCAAGGCATGGGAGAATGTTGAATTGTTCACATCACTGTACGGAATCAAAGGTGCCGAACTCAAAAAGGTTATCGATGAATCACTTGACTATGTGGGACTTCTTGAGAAGAGGAACGAGTATGCCGGCAAGTTCTCCGGCGGCATGAAAAGGCGTCTCAACATCGCATGTGCGATCGGTCATCACCCGGACCTCCTGATATTCGATGAGCCTACTGTAGGCATAGATCCCCAGTCACGCAACTTCATCCTCGACAAGATCAAGGAGTCCAACAAGAACGGCACCACGGTCATATACACCAGCCATTACATGGAGGAAGTTGAAGCGATCTGCACAAGGATCGCGATAATGGATAACGGCAAGATAATCGCTTCCGGAACATCCGAAGAACTGAAGAAACTTGTTGTCGATGACACATCCTCCATCACACTCGAGGAAGTATTCCTTACACTTACCGGAAAGAAACTGAGGGACATCTGATATGATCTTTTATGTTATCAAGAATTATGCAAAACTGATGTGCCGCAGCTCGATGAACGTGATACTGCTCGTGGTTACGCCCATCATCCTGATAGCGGTACTGTCCTCGGCCTTCAGCTCGCTGATGGCATCGTATGAGGAAGCGGGAGATTTCAAGGCCGGCTACAGGATATCTGACGGCAGCCCGATGGCTCCGTACTTTGATGAACTGAAGAAAGCGGCGGAGGACAGCGGCATCAGCTTTGTTGAATACGCTGAAGGCGACGCAGAAGAACTGATCAGGAATGGCGATATAGCGGGCTTTGTTGAGCTTGGTGAGAACTCCTGCTCAATCATTAAGAGCTCTGAACATGAGACGGAAGGCAAGATACTTGAGTACATGATGACTTCCTTTGAGAAGAACATCGAGACAAATATGCTTGCTTACCGGAATGGTTCGGCAGTGCCTGACGTCGCTCTTACAGTCACCCGTCCCGAACACATGCCGGCTGTGGATGCCACTGATTACTATGGTATCGTTGAGACGGTTTACTTTCTCTGGTGCGGGATCGTATGCGTGGCAGGTATAGTCAATAACGAGAAGAAGTTTAAGATAATACAGAAGTTCCGTCTGGCAGGCCTCTCCGAATTCAAGATCTATCTGTCCAAGTTCATTCCGGCAGTTGCAGTCGTTGCGGCAGGGATCGGAACGGCTGCCGTCATCTCCGTCATGATGTTCGGTATCCGCTGGGGCAATATTCCTTTGTCCGTTCTGATCGTTGCGATGATGATACTGGCAGCGATCGCCATGGGCCTGATGTTCTATTCGATCACCGACAATATCGTTCTGACGATCGTCCTTACCTT
>CADBNJ010000091.1 GCA_902795955.1 Oscillospiraceae bacterium | reverse complement strand
CTGAATCTTTGCCCTCTGGAAGAACCACTTGCTCATCAGATAACCGTAGATATAGAGTATAACAAAGAATATGATGCTGTCCCACATAAAGATGACATTAAGAGTTACTGTTATTGCCTGGACAATGACACAAGCGATGACTATGTCCTTCTTATATACCCGCCCGCTCGGCAGCGGTCTGTCCGGGAACAGCTTCTTGTCCGTCTCAAAATCCTTGAGGTCATCAGCTATTCTTAGCCATAAAAGGAACGCAAATACCGTGAAAGCTCCGACGAATTCCTCCACTCCGATCCTGAACGAAGTGACTCCCTGATTCAGCAGGATAATGAAATGGATCTCAAGGAATACAATTACTCCGAGTATCAGCCTCGGAATGATGGGATATCTCTCCTTGAAATATATGTGCAGCCTGCCGATCATAGCCTTCTTCCTATCCTCTCGCCGTATCTTACTTTGGTCTCTATCCCTTTGCCGCTGTGATAAAGTATATCACTATCCACCTCGATAATGTCAGGTCTGACAAGTATGATCACAGTTGATCCGCCGGGTTCGAAGTAACCCTTCTCATCTCCCCTTGCAAATCTGTCTTTGTCATGATCCACTATCCTGCCCACGAGGAGCGCTCCGACTTCGATCTGTATGATCTCTCCGTAGTTTCTGGTAGACAGCACGGAGACATTTCTGGAATTCTCCTTATAGATCCTGTAGTCCTTGGAGATAGAACTGACGGTATGAAGCTTGCCTCTGACGGAGTAAGAATTAACCTTGATGCCGTTGTCTACATAGCAGTATCTGTGATAATCATCCATCGTAAGCCGGAATACAAATGCATATCCGCCGCTGTACGGGGCTGTATCAGTCCTGCCCGCCACAAGTTCGTCAACGGTATATGCGCTACCCTTTATCATCATCTTCTGATCTCCGCCGATCCTGTAGACTAATACTTTGGAATCACACGGTGACACAAATGACGAAGGATCGTCATCTACTGTCCTGGCACCCGGCTTGAGCCTGCGCGTAAAGAAATCACTGAAAGACAGATAATTACGATCTTCGTAATCATTCATGTCGATACTGTACTCTTCGATGAATCCCTGTATCTTCTTAGCGGAAGATCTCCGTCTGTTAAGCCACCCGTAAAATCTTGAGGTCACGGGACTTATAACGAGCTTAAGAAGGATCCTCCCAAAGGCATTCCCGTACAGGAACTCCAGCTTGCCCTGTCCGTACTGAGATATCTCAGTATAACCGCCTGTCTGCCTGTCATATATCTGCATGGATTACAATACCGCCAGATATACGATGAGAAGTCCTATTGCAAGCAGCCCGAAAAAGATATACGCGATCCCTCCCGGCTTTATGACCTTGATCTTAAGTATCCCGAGTATGCAGATAACGGCATATGCAGATGCAAAGATCAGTTCAAACACCGTCCCGTCAACAACAAGTCTTAACAGATACACAACGGGAAGTATCAGCGCGGTATAGGTAACAGGCAGACCCGTATAGTACTTAACAGGTCCGGATGAATCGGCGTCGACGACATTGAAGTAACCGAGTCTTGCAATACCGCTCACGGCAAACAACACAAAAAGTATCAGATACCCGTAAGAAGTAAGACCAGCCCTCATGCCTATCGCTACCGGAAGTGCAATAAAGCTGATCACATCCACAAGGGAGTCGAGTTCGATCCCGAAAGCTTTCTCTTCCTCCGTCCGCTTGCACATGCGCGCAACGGTGCCGTCAAAAAGGTCACAGACTCCGGCGGCCATGAGACATGCCATGGGATAGTTGATATTCTCCTGCGTGAATGCAAGAAAGATACCCGCCAGAGCGGATATCATTCCGAAATATGTAAGTATTACCGACTTGTTCCACTTGCCTATTATCATTTGGAGATGACCACCGTTCCCGTTGTCCCGTCAACGGTTATTGTCTGCCCGTCAGATATCCTGCTCATTGCATCTTTGCAGCAGACGATAGCAGGAATACCGTACTCTCTTGATACTATTGCAGCATGACAGAGGATCCCGCCGTACTCTGTAACTATGCCTGACAGTATGGCAAACTTCGGAGTCCATCCGGTGTCGGTAAACTTGGTTACAAGGATATCCCCTTCCCTCAGTCTGTCGATCTGTGAGAAATCCTCAATGACTCTTGCAGTTCCGGTTATCTTGCCGTTATTGGCACCCAATCCCTTCAGTACATTTGCATCGTCAGACTGCATCGGAAGAGCTGTAAATCCGCATCCGATCTCATTCTCGCTGATGTAATTGCGGTAAGCGTTATAGTAGAGTTTGTTACGTCTGATGATGTCCCTGAGCTTATCGGGCGTAATGCTGCCTCCGATATAATCCCAGAGATGACCTACCTTAAGGAACCATACATCATCCCATTCAGCAAGGACTTTGTCTGCAGCGAGTTTTTTTGCATATTCTATCGTATACATCCTGAGCATATAGTAGAATCTGGTTGACACGTCCCTGAATTCCTCACGCCACCAGAGCATGGAACGCATATTGGACACCTTGTTCGTGATCTTCCTGAATTTGCCTGCCGACACCTTTGATCTGATCTGTTCAAGGATGTCATTATACATCTTCGTGCCGTTGTTCTTATCCTCTACAGGTGAATATGAATCTTCCAGGAGCACCATGTCCTTGACCATCTGAATGACCGTCTGAGGCTCCTCACTGTAGCACGGGTAAGTTATATCAAGCTCCTTATCAGAATGATAACCGTATTTGCCTATAAGCGCTTTGACCTCAGGCATCAGGTGATCGGATGAATCAATATCGGAGGCTATCTTCTCTGCGGTATTGTCAGTCCAGTATCCATAAGACCCGCTGTCATTGCGGATCTCCCTTGTGATGTCCCACATGTCATAGAAAGGAAGAAGGTGTGATATGTTGTCGATGCTCCCGAGAAGTGAGAGGTACTCACTCTCCGATACATACTTAAGGAGACTGTCCTTATACATCGACTGATGAATGGTATTAAGAAATATCTGCCAGAAATAAGTAGTCTCTGACCTGAGATATGTCTCGTGAGTTATCTTATAGAATTCAGAAGCAATATCTTCTATTCCGTTATTCTCAAGCTTGTTCTTATAGTCATAATACAGATCGAGAAGTTCATTTTTGTACTTCTCGTTATTCACAGTGCGGTCCTTAAGAACCTTGGACTGCTCGATCGCTATTACAACCATCTTGAACAGAGATGCAGGCGTTGCCCTGAATGTCTGTCCGTCACCTTCATAGTCACCGATTATGCCGTATTCACTGTCGAACTCACGTTCCTTGTATCCGATGATATTGCTCATCGTCTTCTTGACGGCGGAGAGGTTCCAGTAAGGTCTCCCGTAATACATTTCGCCAAGCTTTTTTGGCAGTTCATCATCCTTAAGGATCCTGGAATCAACTATAAACTTGCGGAGAGAGTATTCCCAGATATATTCATAGAGACTCCACATATATGGCGTACATACGGTTGCGGACACACCGCCGTCCTTGAAGTCGGCAGTCGTCCACAGATCCTTAATGTCATT
>CADBNJ010000090.1 GCA_902795955.1 Oscillospiraceae bacterium | reverse complement strand
TCCATGAAATAAGACAGCCCGAGGATCGTGTAATAGTTGATGAATCCGGTCGTTATGATGCCGACTAATATGCCGGCCGGAACAGTGAACAATGTATTTGGAATGGTGGATACCGCTTCTTTGGAGGGTGCGCACGCCACATATAGACGCCTTACGTCAGGCACTGCAAAATTTACCAGAGTTAAGCCGAACACGGCAGAAATGATCAAGTAAACGGTTGCAAGCATAGTTATCACCTTTAATTTATTATTTATACAAGTATACCAATGTAATGCTACAGCTATTTTACAAATGGATAACATTCGGTCCGGCCCTGTTGTATAATCACCCATATGATTCCTGATGATTTCAGCGGAGGGTGACAGAATGAGAGAGGCCGGTGTGGCTGTGATCGGAGGCGGAGCGGCAGGTCTTTTTGCCGGGTGTTTTCTTAAGATGAACGGGGCTGATCCTGTCATTCTCGAGAGGAACCCGGAATGCGGCTTAAAGCTCCTTATCACGGGCCACGGCAGGTGCAACATAACCAATCTCAAGGAACCCCGGGAGCTTAAGCACGGCTATCACGAAGCATCCAATTTTGTATATCCCGCGATCAATTCTTTTCCGCCTTCATCATGTGTCAGATTCATCGAAGATGAAGTGGGGATAAAGCTCAAGACGGAGGAGAATGACCGTGTTTTCCCCGTGTCGGACAAGGCATCCGACATCAGGGACGGACTGGTCCGCTATATCGGTAAAGACAGGATGATCACGGGGTTTAAGTGCGTCTCGATCAGGAAGGATGACGCCCTTTTTGAGATCGTTTCAGAAGACGGCAGCATGGTCAAGGCAAAGTATGTCATCCTTGCCTGCGGGGGCATGAGCTATCCTCATACGGGCTCGGACGGGGCGGGATTCAAGCTGGCTTCGGCACTGGGACACAGCATAGTAAAGCCCGCCGCAGCTCTTGCAACCGTAAACACATCTCCGGAGTTCTGCGGCCCTCTCGCCGGAGTTACTGTCCCGGGTGTAATCCTGACGCTGTATGACCGCGGGACAAGGAAAGCTTTATCCGAAGGTGACCTGCTCTTTACTCACAAAGGCATCTCCGGACCTTCAGTCATGGAACTCTCACGTGAGATCCCTGCAAGGCCTGATGATACTTATATCCTGGCAGACTTTGCAAAGGACATAACTGACAGGGACCTGACGGAGCTGATAGATGCAAGGCCCAAGGCGTTGTTTGCCACGGCTCTTGCTTCCCTGGTGCCCAGGAGACTGGCGGAATCGCTGCTCGATGACCCGCAGATCAAATGCTCAGGTATCACTTCGGCGGAGCGGAAGAAGATCCTCGGAAGACTCAAGGGATTCAGATTTGACATAGAAGAGGCGCCTGACATCAATTCCTCATACTGCACCAGAGGCGGAGTGGAACTGTCTGAACTTGACCGTAAGAGCTTCGGTTCCAAGATAGTTCCGGGGCTGTACGTGATCGGCGAGAACACCGATGTTGACGGCATCAGCGGCGGGTATAACCTGGCTTTCGCGGCGGCGTCGGCTCACCTTGCCGTAAAGAGTATTGTAGGGTAAGATTAACTGTAAGACAGTGGGAGGTAGCATTATGAAGAGAGACGGATACATCACTTGGGATGAATACTTTATGGGTGTTGCACAGCTTGCGGCCAAGAGGAGCAAGGACCCCGGGACACAGGTGGGAGCATGCATTATCGACGATAACAAGCATATCCTGTCAGTGGGATATAACGGCATGCCGATGGGATGCTCCGACGATGAATTCCCATGGGAGAGGGAGGGCGCGATGCTCGATACGAAGTATGCCTATGTATGTCATGCCGAGCTTAATGCGATCCTCAACTGCAAGGCGTCAGACCTGCGCGGAACGACGGTGTACGTTACGCTTTTCCCTTGTAACGAGTGTACCAAGGCCATCATCCAGAAAGGCGTTAAGCACATAATCTACCTCGACGACAAGTACCATGACATGGACATGGAGGTTGCTGCCCGCAAGATGCTCGACAGCGCGGGAGTGACATATACGAGATACGTTCCGGGCGACAAAGAGATAACTCTCAAGGTGTGATATGAATAACAGGCTCATTCGTTTTTTTACGGTGTTTATCACTGCTGTTTTGCTTTGCAGTGTTTTGAAGTTCGCGGTGCTCGCTGCACCTGCGGCAAAGGTCGACAACGTCAATACATGGGGCTCGGGCGGCCAGATCACGCTGAAGCTGTCCGGATGCTCCGGATACGGCTCGATCACCGTAACCGTCGAGTTCTCCGGCAAGATCAAGTCCGCTTCCGGATGGGGATTTGACACCTACAAAGTAGACGGCAATAAGGTCATCGCCACGTGTTCGTCATCAGGTCCCAACAACTGGGGATTTGACGGCAACGTGGGGATCCAGGTGGACGGATCGGGCGTCAAGAGCGCCAAGTTCATCTCGATCACCGGCGGCGGACAGGGCAGTTCATCAGGCGGCGGAAGCAATGTGACGCCCGCTCCCGTATCCGATGCAGCACCCCCGGACGGGCCTTCCAGAGCGCATGTCGACTCGGTTCAGGGTGATGACTGGCTTACGACAGACGGCAATAAGATAGTCGACATGAACGGCAACGAAGTGTGGATGACAGGGTGCAACTGGTTCGGCTATAACACGGGCACCAACCTCTTTGACGGGGTGTGGAACTGCAATCTCAAGGAGAGCCTTGAGGGGATAGCAAACAGGGGATTTAATATCCTGAGACTTCCGATATCGGCAGAACTCCTGCTTCAGTGGAAGAGCGGCAATTATCCGAATGCGAATTATAATCAGGCGTTAAATTCCGATCTTAACGGGATGAACAGCCTTCAGATCTTTGATCATGTTCTGGATCTTTGTGAAGAGTACGGCATGAAGGTAATGATCGACATCCACTCGGCAAATACTGATGCCGCAGGGCATAACCATCCTGTCTGGTACACGGACAAGATAAGTACGGAGCAGTTCAAGGAAGCGCTTGTGTGGATCGCTGACCGCTACAAGGACGACGATACGATCGTTGCCTATGACCTGAAGAACGAGCCTCACGGGAAGGCGGGAGAACAGACCATAGCGATATGGAATGACTCCAAAGATGTCAACAACTGGAAAGCGGTTGCCGAAGATACGGCTAATGCCATACTGGACAAGAATCCTCGCGCGCTTATTGTGATAGAAGGTATCGAGGCATATCCGACCGATATCAAGACCAATAATTTTACATCGACTGATAAGAATGACTACAACATTACCTGGTGGGGCGCCAACCTCATGGGTGTCCGCAAAGACCCGATAGATCTGGGGTCGGAAGAGCGCAATAAGCAGGTCGTTTATTCTGTCCATGACTATGGTCCGCTCGTGTATCAGCAGCCCTGGTTCGAGGGCGGATTCTCGTATGAATCACTGTACAAGGATGCATGGCATGACTATTGGCTCTACATAGTCGAGGAGAATATCGCACCCGTATTTATCGGCGAGTGGGGAGGCTTCATGCAGGGTGACAACCTGACATGGATGACTTACTTCAGACAGCTCATCTCCGAGAAGAGGCTGAACTTCACGTTCTGGTGCTATAACGCCAATTCCGGGGATACGGGCGGACTGGTCAAGGATGATTTCAAGACGTGGGACGAGGAGAAATACGCTTTCGTCAAGGAGGTGCTGTGGATCGATGATAACGGCAAGTTTGTAGGCCTCGACCATAAGGTCCCCCTCGGGAATAACGGCATAGCGTTGTCAGACTGGAACGGATTCAAGAACGATCCTGCGCCGGCCGGACAGACCGCTTCTGCGGCTGATCCGTCTGCAGGCGGGGAATCCGTCGGGCCGTCTGCGTCACAGCCCGCACCTTATACGGCGGTGCCGGCATCTGCTGATCTGTCCGGTGCTCCGTCCGGGAGCAATACTGTTCTTATCGTGATATTGGCTGTTATAGGTATCGCTGCTGCGGCCGTTATAGTCGTCATGATAGTCAGGATAAGGGCTCAGGGAACCTCCGGCAAGGCAGACGATAATGCCGATCCTGACGCTCCGGTTGTTGTGAACGGTTACCTCCAGAAGTCAAATACATATAATCCGAGGCCCTTATATTCCAATACTGCCGAAGCCAGGAAAGCACAGGAGAAGATCAGGCAGCAGAAGGATCTTAAGGACGGGGAAGGGGATAACTGACCTCCGTAACTTTTTACATTGTGGCGAAAAAACACCCCCTTTTTTGTGGGGTATTACATTGTTTTTATTATTTTGAGCCTATATAATATTTTATTAATGTATATGTGTGTTTTGCGGAGGTGTACGAAGTGAATTCGGTAGTTGTTAGATCCCGGGTTGTTAGAGTGGCGACAGTGCTGATGTGCATGATCCTGATGGCATCGGCACTTTTGTTCCTGGCGCCGGGTGAAGTCAGTGCGGCGGGAAGAGTTAACGTTGTCGGATGGAGTACCTGGAATAAAGATTTCGGTGGGTTCACATTGGATGTTCAAGGTTACTCTGCCCCTCAGAATGTTATAGTTACGCTCACATTTAATCAGGAAGTTCACGTTACCTCTGATCTTGTCGCAAGTGGTGTTGCAAAGATCAGCGGCAGCGGAGGACGCAAGATAACCATAACAATATACGGATACAACGGCAAGAAGGGCGATCCTGACGGGGGATTTTACTTTAATGTTTCCGGAACCAACATTGAAGGAATGAAGCAACCCAAGTGTTCTGCCAAGGCGTCAGGCGCAACTTATACTCCGACACAAAAGCCTACTGCAACTAACACTCCTACCGCTAAGCCCACAAAGAAACCTACCAATACAAGCACACCTACACCTAAGCCGACCAAGAAGCCTACTAATACACCTAAGCCTACAAAGGAGGCAACACCTACACCAGAGCCGACTGATGCTCCGGCACCTACGGCTACGCCCGAGCCGACATCAACACCGGTCCCTACGCCCACTACTGATCCCGACCGTCTTCCGATCGAGTCAGAGCCGTCTGCTTCTGCAGTTGTTCCGGGTACAGTAGATCCGACGGACACTACGGATCCGACCAATCCCGGCGGCGGCACGACGGACAAGGACGGCAATACCCCGACACCTACAAAGGCTCCGGAGACCCCTGTAGAACTTAAGAAGGACAGCAATTTCAACTGGCTTCCATACCTGTTGGTATTTATAGTTGTTGCTCTGCTGCTGCTCAGATACGGATATCTGCGCAAGGGCAAGGGATACTCCAACAAAGAAGCTTTCGCTCATTTCATACCCGGCATGGGCGGATCAGGCAAAGCTCCGAAGCCGGCTCCGGTTCAGGCATCAAGGCCCGTAGCTTCTTCACAGACAGGAGCCGGTCTTGCCGCTTCGATGAAAGAGATCAATGCAATGAGAATGGCAGAACAGAAGGAAGCACAGGCTGCCGGTGCAGGAGCTGCCGCAACAGCAAAAGCTCCTCAGAGAGCACCCGTAAAGCGCCCTGCCCAGTTCTCTGCCAACCCCAATGTGGCACAGCAGGCCAAGATACAGGCTGAGGCACCCAAGCGTCCTGCTGCAGCGGCCGTACCGCCCAAGGCGGCTCCTGCCGCATCAGCACCTGCAATTACACATACTGCACCCGTTGCGGCAACAACCATGGCAGGTGTAGCGGCAGCGCAGACACAGCCTCAGCAGAAAGCACCTGTACAGGCACCTTTCACACCTGCAAAACCTGCAGCTGCACCTTCTGCATCATCTGCTGCTCCGGGACTTAAGCCTCCGATCAAGAGGCCTCCTCAATATTCAGTGAACCATGCGGCACAGGCACCGGTTCAGGCACAGCAGAAGCCCGTAACTACTCATGTCGCACCTGTTGTTGCAGCAACTGCGGCAACTGTTGCAGGCACTCCCAAGGCGGCTCCTGCTGCACCGGCAGCGGCAGCACCGGCAAAGCCTGTTCAGGGAGTTCAGATACCTGCAGCGAAGGCGCCTTCGGCTCCTGTAATGCCCGTTCCCGAACAGAGCGGCACGAAGCATTTCAAGCGTCCTTCAGAGTATTCTGTTGATCACACGGCAATCCCCGGTGTTGTCAAGATGCCTGAAGTTAAGATCGCAAGTGACGTAAAGCCCGCTTCTGCGGACAAGATAGCAGCTAAGAACGAAGTTCACCCTCAGGCCGGCAAGGATCCGGCACCCCGTAAGGTTGCTCCTGCTCCTGCCAAGGCACCTGCTCCCGCAGCAGCTGCCAAGCCTGTTCAGCAGTCTGTTCAGCCGGCTGCCAAGCCTGAAGCACCGGCAGAGACCAAAGGTCACGGCGTTAAGGGACTGGTCGGCAAATTGCCTTTCGGCAAGAAGCATGAACCGGTAAGTGAGCCCGTTGCATATCCTAAGACTGCTTCAACAAGCGGAACGACTAATTATGCGGCGGCCATGAAGGAGATTGCGGCGCAGAGGAGAGCTGAAGAAGCTGCTGCTCAGGCACAGGCGAAGGCTCCCGCGGCACAGCAGAATCCTAATCAGATTCCCGGACTGAGGGCACCGATCAAGAGACCTCCGCAGTACTCCGTAAATCACGCTGCACAGCAGAGTCCTGCGGCTCAGGCACCTCAGGCCGCAGCTCCGATGCGTCCCGGATATAAGGCTCCGGTATGGCACGTGCCGGGTGAACAGACTCCCTCACAGAATCCTGCTCCGGCAGTAAACAACAATCCTTCCGTTCCCGGCGCGGCACCTGCCGCTCCTGCTCCGGACAAGCCGGCGTCACCTTCACCATTCAAGCCGTCAGGCAATAATACTCAGCCCGGTAATGGTGCGGACAACAACTGATAAAAGGATCAATAAGATCGACATGATAACAGTACCGGCAGTCTTCCTGCTGGTACTGTTATTGAGTTTAATAACACCACTCATTACGGATGACCTTCATTTCAATTATGTATGGAACGGTTTTGACGCTGATATCGGTAATGAGATCCGCATTGCTTCGATAGGCGATCTGTTCACATCAGCAAGTAATTATTACCGCTATAGCGGCGGAAGGGTCGTCTGTCATTTTCTTGTTTTCGCAGTGATATATGCGGGCAAATGGGCGTTTGCGGTAATTAACGCCTGTTTCTTTGTAATGGCGGGGCTGCTCATCAGGCGAGGCATAAGAACTGACGTGTTATATGAGAACAAATACACATTGCCGTTGGTTTATATGTCGATGTTTCTGCTCCTGCCATCCTGGGGCGATTCCATATTGTGGATCTCAGGCAGCGTTAATTACCTTTGGGCCGGGACTGTCATGCTGTGGGCTGTCAATATGATCGGCAGTCATCATAAAGGTGTCGGGAATAGTATTCTGACTTTTATTTCCGTCCTGCTGGCATCATCGGTCAACGAGATATTCGGCGGAATGCTGATCATATTCATTGTTCTGCGTTTGATCTCAGACAGGATCAAGCCCGCCGGTTATTACATCGTATCCATGCTCTGCACACTTCCCGGAATGGCGCTGGTTATCCTTGCGCCGGGCAACGCCAACAGGCAGGCGGTGGTAGACGGCAACAGTGATATCGGCATAACTAAGGTTATCCGTACATCGTATGATTATCTCTCTTGCTTTATCAGCTGGGGATCAGTTATATTGCTGCCGGTATTGATCATGTTATTCTACATGATCCTGCGCAGAGAGAAGATAAAGAAGATATCTGCCGCGATGGCGCTGCCCATAGCCTGCTTTGCAGGGAGCGCTGCACTCGGAATGTCGGGGGTCGTAATACAGAGAGCTCTGTTCTCGGTGATCCTTCCGCTGATGATTCCCGCCTGGTCATGTCTCATGGATTTCCTGTACAGGGCAGAGGAGAGTGAGAAGTACAAGTCAGTTTATCCGGCACTTGCTTCACTGACAATTCTGAACCTGATATCACTCTCATTTATGCAGGCAGCAGTTGCCGGATTGTGCCTTGTGGTCCTGATCCTTGTAAGGTATCTGCTGAAGGGCGGTTCAGGCAGGAAGTCCGGCTCACAGGCAAGGCGGGATCTTATCGTGATCTTACTGTCCGGCATCATCGTGATGTTCAATACAGTCACGTTCTTTATCGATGTGAAGAACTATGATTCATATATTGCACAGGTTGCATCGGCGATGAAGAGGAATGACATGGAGACTGTTTATTCCGCGTCTTCACAAAGGACGGCAGTCAGCCTGTTCTTCCCCGCTGAAGGAACAATAGTGTCGGATTATTCCATGAGCTGGATCTATCAGTATTATGTTGTGGAGGGAAATGAGCAATGACGAGGATCGCGCTGATCACGGGAGCAACCTCCGGCATAGGAGAACAATTCGCAAGACAGCTTGCGGCATCTCAGATCTGTGATGAATTGTGGATGGTGGGAAGGAATGGCGGCAAACTGGAGGTTCTTAAGGCTGAACTTCTTCCGCAGAGAACCGCCCCGGTCTGTGCGGATCTCTGCGCGACGGACGGAATGCTGCTCATCGAGTCGATGCTGAAGGAACACAAACCCGTGATAAGCCTGCTTATTAACAGCGCCGGACTGGGATTCAGGGATTCAGTTGCCGGGCAGAGCATGGAGGAGATATCGGATACCCTGAATACGAACTGCAATGCCCTCACATTGATGTGCAGGATGTGCCTGCCATACATGGACGGCAAGTCGGGGATAATCAACATTGCATCTTCGGCGGGCTTCATTCCGCAGCCGGGATTCGCCGTTTATGCCGCGAGCAAGTCGTATGTCATATCTTTCTCGAGAGCTCTTGCAGCCGAGCTGAAGGAAAGGGGGATCAGGGTTACATGCGTATGCCCGGGACCCGTTACGACAGGCTTTCAGTATAAGGCGACAAAAGGAAAGACGGAGGGCTTCACGGGAATAAGGGCAATGACATCAAAGACCCCCGTCGAGATAGCGGAGATATCTCTTAAGGCAAACTCAAGGGGACGCCGGCTGATCTCCGTCGGGACCTCGCAAAAATTATTGCATCTGGCGGCCAAAATATTACCTCATCAGTGGATAATAAACATGATTAAATGATAAAATACCAATATATATCTTTTGTGAGGACAGGCTATGGCAAAGAACAGAACTGAGACATTACCGACTTACGGAAGTATTTTCCGCACCGTAGAGGAGACAGCACGCAGCAAGACATTCCCGCAGGGCTTTTTTGCCACGCAGATAACGCTGACGGGAGACGGCGGATTTCAGCCCATGTATATAAGAGTTGAGGACGGAAGTGTAGAGACCGCTCCCTACGAGTATCACGGGGCTGATTTCTATATCGACTGTGATACGGGCGTTATGGCTGACATCCTCAACGGTAAGTGTACTATCTATGATGCCGTATCTGACGGCAAGGCAGCCGTTAACGGGGACGCGGCCAAGGCACTTGTATTTATTCATGCTTTCTTCGGATAAAGGTACGTCGGATGAGGCTTGAGCTTAACGGTATATTTAAGGACGATATGGTCTTTCAGTGGGGAACCGGGATAAGGATATTCGGTTCCTCATCTGAAGATTGTGATGTTCTTATAAGTATGTATAAGGATGATGATCTTGTAAGCGGGATCACTGTTCATACCAATGATAAGCTTAAGTTCCTGGCAGAGCTTCCCGCTGTTGATTCCCCCGGAGGACCATTCGAATTCAGGATATCTTCATCTGCCGGAGGCGGTAAGGATCCCGTATTGGAGAAGACGATTACAGGCTGCTATGCCGGAGAAGTCTGGCTTGCCGCCGGACAGAGCAACATGGGATATCCTCTTGTAAGGAGCCAGTATGCCAAGTATACGATCGAGAATGTTCCCGAGACGGAGATACGCTGCTACAGTGTTCCTGTTGCGGGGTTCCTTGATGATGAGCAGAAGATGCTCGAGGCGGAGTCCTCCTGGGTGATCATCGACAAGGATACTTGCAGAGACATGTCGGGCATTGCTTTCTATTTCGCAAGGGAGCTTGAGAACAGGCTTGGCTGCAAGATAGGAATAATCGGCTGTTATGTTCCCGATACTTCTATATCATGCTGGCTAAGCACCGCCGGATTGATGAGCACAGAAGGCGGAAGGAAGATCAAGGCTGATTTTGACAGAGCGGCGTCATCACTGTCGGATGATGAATTCAATGAACTTGCTGCTGTCTATGAGAGTGCATCAGAACAATATGAAGCGAGAGTCAGGGCTTTGCTCAGGGAGAACCCGTATGCGACTTATCAGAGAGTCAGAGAAGAGATAGGCAGCTTCAGGCGTACTCCTCCTGTTGGCTACAGATCCATGCGGCATCCGGGTGCAATGTTCGAGTGCATGATCAGAAGGATCGCGCCGTATGCTCTCAGAGGAGTCATCTATTATCAGGGTGAGTCCGATTGTGCTGAGCACGCAGCTGTTTACGGGCAGGTATTTGCAAGCCTTATCGGTGAGTGGCGCGACGTGTTTATGGATCCCGAACTGCCTTTTGTATTCTGCCAGCTCCCTATGTACATATCCAAAGAACGCAAGTTCATGGATTATGATGATTATTCGTGGGCAAAGCTCCGCGAACAGCAGCAGAAGGTGGCATCTGAAGTCAGGAATACATATATGGCCGTGCTGGCCGACTGCGGAGAGTTTGACAATATCTATCCGGCCAACAAGAAGACTCCCGGTCAGAGAATGGCGGCGATGGCTCTCAAGTATGTCTACGGTTACAAACATATACCCGCTCTGGCACCTCACATCATTGATGCCAGAAGGGGTGACGGTGTGGAAGTGAGTTTTGGAGGGGATTTCCTTCTCCTCAATATGGCGACCGGATTTGATTCGGACGATACCGGCTTTGAGATCGCCGGTGAAGACGGGGAATTCCACCGCGCAAATGCCACTGTGGATTTCGACGGTAAGACAGTATTGCTCGATTGCCCGTATGTGGAGTTCCCGGTCAAGGTAAGATATGGTTATTTCAGTTACGGTGCAACGCCGCTTTATGCGGACAACGGTCTTGCGGCGGCTCCGTTCTCGGTGAATGTTGAGAAGACACTCGGAAGCAGGTGACAGATTGAATATTGCGTTTTTTATGATACCAAAGATAGATGTTAAGTACAT
>CADBNJ010000089.1 GCA_902795955.1 Oscillospiraceae bacterium | reverse complement strand
TTGTGAATGAAATCGCTTTTACAGGAACATATCTGCTGCGCTCGCAGCAAACATGTGAATGAAATCGCATTTACCGGAACACATCTGCTGCGTACGCAGTAAACATGTGAATGAAATCGCGTTTGCCGGAACACATCTGCTGCGCTCGCAGTAAACATGTGAATGAAATCGCATTTACCGGAACACATCTGCTGCGTACGCAGTATTCTTATTCACTCAGGTCACCACAAGCGAAGCCCGCAGCGACTTACTCGTTGCGGGCCACACTGATGAATGGGGTATGGGAATGGAAAAGTGTCTTGTTTACGGTTCTTCTGCCTCCTCTGACAGCACTGTTCCGTCAGCGAGTGTTACCGTGAATCCGTTGAATTCTATCGTTCCGTTCAGCTCTATCTCCGATATGACCGAATCTCCTGTAAGGCTCCAGATGCAGCCCTCATCGACGATCACATATACCACGTCGTATTCGTCTTCAGAGGCCTCATCCGTATCCTCGCCCGTGGTATTGACTGTGATCATGCCCTCATAGGTCACTCCGTCCTTGAGGTGGAGCTCCAGGTAGGAGTCGTCATCCACCGTGAGATCCATTGCCAGATACTCCCCGGCGAAAGTATAGTTTATCTCAACGCCGCCGGTAACCGCGGGTGCTACATCAGGCGTGTCCGTTGATGTGTCTTCAGTAACCTTGGTGCTGTCAGTCGTCCTCCGTATCGTCTGAAGATGTTGTCTCATCTTTGGTCGGTGAAGACGTTCCCGATGATGACGAAGATGAGGAAGATGATGACGAACTTCCGGAGCTTGATGACGTCTTTTTCTTGCGGCTCGTTCCGGATGAGGAAGACGAGGACGACGAAGATGATGAGGACGATGATGAACCGGGCTTCTTATGGTGGCTTGAGGATCCTGAGCTGCTGCCGGAACCGGAGCCGGATGATGAGCCGGAGCCGCCGGAAGATGAAGACGATGAAGATGAAGACGATGAGTGCGAGCCTGAGCCGCCTGATACGGGGTCGCCGTTTGTGCGGATCTTTATTTTCGAGGGTTTGCCGTCATCGCCGAGGGTGATCACGAGGATCTTGCCTTCGGTGATGTCACTCATGTTCACGCCGCTTACTGATGACAGGTCGACTGTGATCTCCTCGCCGGAACTGTCGGCTGTGAATTCGTAGTGCTTTGCTGCGGCGGAAGATTCAGCGGAAGATTCAGCGGAAGATTCAGAAGATGATTCTGCCGTCTCCTGCGTCTCTGAAGCCACCTTGTTCAGCGTTCCTTTCAGGAGTGTGACCGAAGTGCCTGATACTGATTTGACCTGACCTGTTACTTTCTCTGAACTCTCATGTCCTTCCTCGTTCGATCGTGCGCTGTCATTAGAAGGTTTTTTGCCGTGAGAAGTGTCAGAGGGTTCTGAACTGTCAGAGGCATCCGTTGTATCCGTCACATCAGTCTGCGAGGGGTCTGCAGTGCCTGCCGTCAGTTTGTCGCATCCTGCAATGCCTATGGCAAGTGCCAGTGCTGTTACGAGTGCAATGATCTTTTTCTGTTTCATTTGTCTATCCTCCGTTCCAAATTATTGCTGCTGCGTATTAGCTGTATTCTGATTCTGATTCTGATTGCGGCCAAATCTCTCACCGCGTCCTCCGAATCCCTGTCTGCCCGGATTGCTTCCGTCAGGCATCTGGGGCATTTGGCCGTTGTCGGAGGACGAGGGGTCAAAATTTGGCATCTGTCCGTTGGCGTTTGGATCACCGCCCATGTTGCCCCTCATGCCGCCTCTTCCTCCCATCATCTGGTTGGGGATCTGATCGACCTGTGAACCGTTGACGATGAGCGTACCGCCGTTAAGCTGTGCCGTTCCGTCGTAGTCGCATGCCGACTGGCCTGTTATGTCTACCGTTCCGCCGTTGATGATGATATTGCCGTTGGCGTCGAGACCGTCCGTATCGCCCTGGCCCATGTTGATCTTGATATTGCCTCCGTTGATCTCGATGGTTGGAGTATATGCATCTGATTTCTGACCTGCGTTAATGCCGTCGTCTGATGCGGATATGGTGATATCCCCGTTATTGATGAGTACATATGTCGCTTCCAGTCCTTCGGCTGCAGTGATATCGAATGTACCTCCGTCCACCTGGAGAAGGCCGTCAGTGTGGATCGCGTCGTCACTCACCTTGACAGTGAATGTTCCGGCGGTTATGGCCAGGGAATCGTTGGTGTTGATGCCGTACTCCTTGGCGCTCAGATTATATGTTCCGCCCGTGATCACCATGTCATCCTTGCATACGACCGCATGGCCTGCAGGCGAGGTGATATTAAGCGTTCCCGAACCGTTGATCGTGAGGTCATCCTTGGAATAGATGACGGCATCGATGTCGTTCTCATCTATCGCCTTGAACTCTCCTCCGTTGGCAAGCGTGTTATTGCCTTCCAGCGTGATGTATGTCTCGTCGCAGGAGATGATATATATTGCCGCCGATGTGCTGCTCGTTATGGAAGCATCTCTCAGTATCAGGTGAACGTCATCCTCTTCTCCTGCCTCAACGATGATCATTCCGTCAGACGTTGAACCTGTTATGATGTACGTTCCTGCCTTGGTGATCTTTACCGTACCCGTGCTGTCCGTGAAGCTGATCACTTCAGCTTCGGATTCATCGTACGATGTATCGTTGTCCTTGTCCGTAACACTCAGCTGCTCCACGCCTGTTACGCTGATGGTGCCGGTTTGTCCTGATGCAGTGTTGCCGGATACATTTCCGGATGCGTTTGCTAATGCCGTGCATCCCGCAAGTGCCATTGTGAGAGCCAGAGCTGCTGCACAAACCTTCAATCTCTCTGTCATTTTTACGATCTTCATGATGTGTCTCCTTTATTCCTTATAATTCTGCTGCTTCGTGCTGCAGTAATGCCGATATACTTATCTCAAGATTGCCGTTGCGGCATCTCAGTTTGTCTATGAATTCCTTCTCTTTCCCGGGGTCATTAAGCGTCACATCGTATGTGAGCTTGAACATCGAACCCATGTTGGATGTCTTGGATGATATGAGCTTATGATCCTTTGTATATTGTGCGAAGATCTCATCGAAAACACCGGTGTAGTCCAGGTCCTCAGGTATCGTGATCCTTAAGCTCTTGCGGTTTGCCTCCGCTTTGTTGTCACCGAATCCTGCTGCCTGGTAGATGAGGATCACGAGGCCCGTTATTGCTGCGAATACCGCTGCGTACATAATGTATCCCATGCCGGTCAGAAGTCCCGTTGTCATCGCCAGGAACAAAGCTCCGATCTCCCTTGCCGTGCCTGGTGCCGATCTGAATCTGACAAGACTGAAGGCTCCTGCCACTGCGACGCCTGCTCCGATGTTGCCGTTGACTGCCATGATCACTACGCATACTATCGCGGGCAGGATGGCGAGTGTGGCTACAAAGCTCTTGCTGTATCTGTTCCTGAACATGTGCACCAGTGCGAGTGCAAGTCCTATGATAAATGATGCTGCTACCGGTATCAGGAAATCCGTCAATGATATCGTAGCGGCTGCCGTTGTTGTAAGTGTTGAATCAAGCATATAAAAGTCCTCCGTGTTTCTCCTGTTTGTCCTGCTTTCCCATTACCTTGTTTGTGTAGTACATTCCGTATTTTGAGAAAGATGTTTTCGGAATGTTGTTTGACCTTAAGAATCTGATGAGCCACATCGGCATCGCGCCCGGGACCTTGACCTCCAGCACCGTCAGATCCCTGCCGATCACGCTGTCCCCGTATACTCCGTACCTGAGTGACAGATCGTAGTCTCTGGCGATGATGTTGGAATCAAGAGTGATCCTTATGTCCGTATCATCTTCAGGAAAGTACGCTTCTCTCTCGTATGACAGGAACACCTTAGGTCCGATCCCTTCATAGAAGTTCCTGAAATACTCGATCTCACTCTCTATCTGTGAGGTTCCCGGAACATCTCCTCCTGCTGCCAGCCAGTCCATCGCCACATACTCCGGAAGTGCTATCCTTCTCTTGTAAACGACCGAATCGTACTTCTTCTTCAGCTCCACAAAAACATCGTCTTCATCGCTGACTCTCTGATAGCTCCTGACTCTCATCTTCTCTTTGTATGCGGGCTTATCAAGTGATGTTCTGATCAGCCTGTAATTCTCCGTATCGAAATATATATTCCTGATCGTCGTCCTTCCGTACTTGTCGATCTTCATGATCCCCTTCATCGCCTGCACAAGTGATCTTCTCTGCTCCGGCGTGAGCATGTATTTGATCTCGTACCTCTCGAAAACATTCTGATATTTCATTATCTCGTCCTCCGTTCGTTGTATGTAGTGTAAGGGGGGAAGTTTAAATGAACCTTAAAGGAGGGAGAGAAATATTTTTCCGCGTTCAGTCGCAATAAGCGATGATATGTATGTAAGCATTTATAGAGAGCATAGGTATTATAATCAATTGTAGAAAACTCTTAACACTTCAATGACACTCACAACAAGTATTACTACCTATATTAGTTGAGTTCAGATCACTTGATAACTTGCAATCTTTAGATGGGTTGGCTCTTTTCCAACCCATTTTCATTGTGCGCCCGACGGCGCACGTTTCTAACGGGTGAAAGTCCCGAAGCCACCCGACAGTGGGAAGGGTATCTGTATAGCAGATTTGAACATATTAACGGACGCCCGCCGGATAGCTGGAGATAGTTGTATCTGGAGAAGAAAGATAGGCCGAACTTTTTTCTAATTGTTTCCTTGAAACAGGATCAATTAATTCATAACTGGATAATGATCAAATGGTATAATTATATATACAAATCTTTGACGCATATCAGCGTAATATTTGTGAGCCTTCTGGCAAAAACAATAACAACAGTGTGATCAGGACTATGGAATTTGATATTAGCGAGTTTGATAAATATCGTGAGAATAACTGTCTTGAGGTAAAGAAAGCAAAAGGCGGTCTTCCGCTAAGCCTGTGGGAGACATACTCAGCGTTTGCTAATACCAATGGCGGATGTATCATTCTTGGTGTTCAGGAAAATAACGATAAATCTTGGAGTACGACAGGTCTCAAGGATGCATCAAAACTTAAGAAGGATTTCTGGGACAGTATTCACAATAAACAGAGGGTTAGTATATCTTTGCTAAGTGATAAAGACGTAGTCGATTATGTAGTTAATGATGATGTTATCCTTGTTGTTAAAGTCCCGAAGGCCAGAAGAGAGGATAGACCTGTATATATCAAGAATGATATGTGGGGCGGCACTTTCCGCCGAGATTGGGAAGGTGATTATCACTGCACAAAGAATGCTGTTCTTGCGATGCTTCGTGATCAGACCGAAGATACTCCTGATCAGAAAGTGTTAATGAACAGGAAAATCCGGGAATTTAATAAGGATTCTATTGCATCATATAGGCGCAGATATGATACTACTCATGATAATGCTTCATGGTCTAAGCTTTCAGATGAGGAGTTTCTGGTAATGATCGGTGCAGCTTCTGATGATACGGAAGATGGAAGTGTCAGACCGACTGCTGCCGGTCTTCTTATGTTTGGTGAAGAGTACCGGATTACCCGTGAGTTCCCCGAATTCTTTCTGGATTACAGGGAGATACTGGATCCCACTATAAGATGGACGGACAGAATACAGAGCCAGTCCGGTGATTGGTCAGGGAATGTATATGATTTCTTCTCGCGTGTATCGGCAAAACTGACACTTGACCTTAAGCGGCCGTTTAAAACTGATGGACTGTATCGTATTGAAGAAACATCCGTACATGAGTCCGTTAGAGAG
>CADBNJ010000088.1 GCA_902795955.1 Oscillospiraceae bacterium | reverse complement strand
TGTCATCATCAAAAACATCAAAATTGACTATATTTATTCCGTAGATCATAGCTGGTTCCTCCACCTGCCTTAACTATATAACAATTAAGACGAACGGGGTGGGAAAAGAACACCCAAAAGGGGCACCCCGGGTGTTCCTTTTACGGGTTATTTCACGCTGATCCGGCCGGAATGACACCCAAAAGGGGCACCCCGGGTGTTCCTTTTACGGGTTATTTTAAGTGTTCTTTTTTACAAATTGTAGAGACATTGACCCCGGATGTCTCTACATTCCAGCACCGGTATGTTCTTTTTTACAAAATGTAGCGGAATAATCTTAGAATCTTGCGGAAACAGGTTTCAGGCCGTTCAAGTCACCCGGCGAATAAGTGACCGGCTACCTCAGATGACACGATTATTAATCACACTGCATATGTTAGGCTGTTGACGGGAGCATACAAAGACTGATAATCTAGACTCACAATACCACGAAGACGAAGGAGGACACCGCCCGATGAAATGCGGCAACTGCAGCGCGACACTCAGATACGATATTGCAGGTTACGCACTGGTATGTGATTACTGCGGTGCAGTCAGGAGACTCCACAGGCCTGAGGAGGGCACTGTAATCGGTGAGTTTGATTTCGAGGCGGCATTGAGAGGTTCCAATTCCGGCTGGGGCATTACCGGAAGGCGGGTAACATGCAAAAGCTGCGGTGCTCAGCTGCTCTACGAGCATGACCGCATGTCAGGAATGTGCCCGTACTGCGGTTCGGCAGTCATACTGACGGCGGAGGATTCGGACTGCGGCGTTGCGCCCAATGCGATAATCCCCTTCACTCTCACTCAGGAACAGGTTACCGAGAAGTTCTACCGGTGGAACAGATTCGCTTTCTGGGCTCCGGAGAAATTCAGAAGGGGCAAGGTATTGTCGGAACTGACTCCGCTTTATATCCCCTACTGGGTATTCGAAGCCGATGCGGTAACCACATACTCGGGAAGGTTCGGACATACGACCGGAAGCGGAGACAGTCAGAAGACAGACTGGTATCAGAGTACCGGAATAGCGGAGAAACACATCAGCGAATACCACGTATGCGGAAGCAGGAAATTCTTCAGTGACAAGATGCTGAATTCAGTTGTGTCTTTCAACAAAAGTGAACTTCTGCCGTACACCCCCGAGACGCTGTCCGGCATGACGGCAGAGCTCTATACGATCGGCGTCGGCGAGGCGTGGGATTACGCCGGAAAGTACGGCCTCAGGAATGAGATCATGGAATCCGCGCGCGCGAACGAACATGCAGATTACTATGCGAACCTGTATTATTCAACAGAGTACCATAACGTTAAATTCAGATATGTTCTTGTTCCCGTGTATCTGGCAGGATGCAGGTACGGCGGCAAGACATACAATGTAGTCGCCAGCGGAACAAACGGCAGAGGTAACTGCACGAGGCCCATATCTATAGCCAAGATAATAGCCGCTCCGTTACTGTTTATCGCCTACTTCGCACTGGGATTCATCTTTCGCCTTGGAGCATGGTATATACAGCTCGGAATAATGCTGCCGTTCATACTTGTAGGATTATTCGTGTTCTTGTTCATGGGAGCATTCCGGAAGCAGAGGATCCAGGAAGCCCGGGACAGAGAGCAGTATTATTCGCAGAAATAAGTTATCTGCTTATCTTGCCTTCCCGTTCTCCTGATAGTATTTCTCCTTGGCGGCATACATTTTCTCATCGGATGCCTTGAGCAGATCATCCGTCGATCTTCCGCTGCCGTCTGACATGCAGTAACCTGTCGAGCAGCTGTACCTGGTCTTTGCAGCTTCATCCCGGATGCGTGAGCAGAGCGAGATCACATCGTCTTCAGAACACCTGCGGCAGACGATGACAAACTCATCGCCGCCGACCCTGTACACGCGGAAGCGGCTCCTGGCAGCCCGGATAAAACAGTCCGCCAGAGTAGACAGAGCCTCATCACCTGCCAGATGTCCTTCATTGTCGTTGATGGTCTTCAGCCCGTTCATGTCCACGGACACCAGCGCTGAGATATTCTCGGGTTCATTTCTGACATCCGCGTAATACGCCTGACGGTTCAGAAGTCCTGTCAGTGCATCACGCTTGGTCAGCTGGAGGATGGTAAACACATAATATACAAATATCGACACAGCGATCGTCGAGCAGAATATCTGGGCGAAATCACTGCCGATCACAAACGGCAGAAGCAGGCCGGATGCAAATGCACCGGCGAAGAATATAATGGGGACGATCTCGGTTCTCTGCTTCGAGCTGTGCCTGATCAGCATTATCACCATGAAGGCACAGTACGCGCCAGCCGCAACGAAAGGCAGCATTCCCAGCGGCCCCCTCTGCAGCTTGTTGGCATCATCCAGCGCAAATACTATACCCGTGAATATGGATATAAGATTGATCAGTCCGACAACTGCTGCGGGAATGAATATATACCATTTCTGCCCTCTTACGACAGCGTATATGGTCTGCGCGATCAGGAACGGAGTCGCACTGTATCTGACCGCCATAAGTATGATCCTCAGCGTCCTGTATTCGGTACATCCTGCGATCCCGAACTCGACGTACACAAGTATCGAGAGCAGGAATACCTCCACGATCAGGACGAACAGACGCCTGATCGTCTTCTGCTCCATGAATACGGTCGAGACGAGCGATATCGCGAATCCCAGGAGCACGAGGATCAGTATCCAGTTATTGGCTATGTATTCAGTAATAGACATAGTTAGATTATATCCGCTTTCGGGAAAAAAATGTAGTGTTATGCCCCTTTTTGCGCACCGGTTTTTTGTGCGTCGATCAGTCTCCCGAGCGTCTCAAACAAAACACCGGGATCCACCGGCTTTGCCAGGTGTGCATTCAGACCGGCCTGCATGCTTTTCTGAACATCCTCATCGAAAGCATTAGCCGTAAGGGCAATGATCGGAATGCTTCCGGCGTCCTCACGCTCAAGTCTTCTTATGGTCTTTGCAGCTTCCAGTCCGTCCATTACAGGCATACGCATATCCATAAGTATCGCATCGTAGTAATGCGGTTCATGCTCCTCGAACAAACTCACTGCCTCTCTGCCGTTCACGGCCACATCCGCTTCTATCTCCCTGCCGGAGAGTATCATGAGCATGATCTCGGCGTTAACCGGCATGTCTTCAGCCAGAAGCACCCTCGTTCCCTTCAGATCCGCCGCACTTTGAGAGGACGCCTCCCGGGCAAATCTTCCGGACTCCGCTGATTCATCCAGCGTAACCGTTACTTTGAAAGTGGTTCCCTTCCCTTTCTCGCTGGCAACTTCAATGCTGCCGTTCATGAGATCAACAATGCTCCTGGTGATCGGCATACCCAGCCCCGTGGAGCCGTACTGCGTTGTAGCCGAAGCATCCTCCTGACTGAACGCATCGAAAATATGGGACAGGAATTCCTCACTCATGCCTATACCGGTATCACTGACAGTGAATATCAATACAGCCTTCTGCGCATAGTGCTCACCTTCCTCGATCAGGAATTCCACCGAACCGCCCGGCGCAGTGAATTTGACAGCGTTGCCGAGGATGTTGATCAGGACCTGCTTGAGCTTCAGCTCATCACCTGTGTAGTATTCGGCAGGATGCCCTATTGTCCTGAAGCTGTAAGCGATTCCTTTCACCTGGCATTGACCGCCGATCATGGTGTTGATCTGATCGATCGCTCCGGTAAATGAGAACTCTTCATTCCTGAGGGTCATGTGTCCCGATTCTATCCTGGTCATATCGAGGATGTCGTTGATGATACCCAGAAGATGTCTGGCGGAATCATCCATCTTGACAAGATATCCCTTCACCTTATCGCTTGTATCCGGGTCGTTCATGGCAATATTGTTCAGACCGATAATGGCGTTCATCGGGGTACGGATCTCGTGGCTCATGTGGGACAGGAAAGATGTCTTTGCCCTGTTCGCCCTCTCCGCTTCGGCAAGTGCCGCCCTGAGCGCCTCTCTGCTCCCGGACAGTTCCTTCTTCTGTTCCTGGTCACGCCTTGACGCCTCTTCAAGTTCTCTGCGGTATTCCTCCTTCTCATCTTCAACAACGAAGCTGTGAAGGAGGCTTGTGCCCAGCATGTAGCCCATCGCATACAGAGGCATCAGCGGATAGAAGACCTGCAGCGTGATCAGCAGCGTCATTGCAATGCCGAAGAAACCGATAGTCATGTGACGGCGGCGTCCCCT
>CADBNJ010000087.1 GCA_902795955.1 Oscillospiraceae bacterium | reverse complement strand
CCACATCCTCAGCCATGTTGTCATCTGTCGTTCAAGGCTGCTGCTCTATCAAGTAACTCAAGTCACCGATCATCAAGTCTGCAGAGTATTATATTCACAGAATCATTCACAGATTTTGCCGGTTTTTGTGTACGATTCTGTGAATAAAACGAATCACGCGTCTGTTAATGATACCTCAAAGCCATTCCCGGAACTTCTTTGAGCACGAGCGGGCACACATACCGGTCACCCAAGTCGTCCAAGCTACCACCTGTGAAGCCCGCGGCTGCTTGCGAGCGGACTTCCGCAGGTCTTGGCGCCGGGGCGTCACCTTAAATCACTGCTAAACAAGACGCGGGCGCCAAACCGAGGACTGAAGCGAGCAAGTCAGCTGCGGGCGCTCACATCATCCCGTTCTTAACCAACCTGACCACGCATGCTTCGATAAATCTTGCGACCTCGCGTTCATAAGTTGCCGTGGCCTTGTCGTAGCCTTCCATATGGCCTGCGTGTTCCACCATGACCATCCTTTTCTGGCATCTGAGGGCATCGAATATATTCACCTGCATGCCGGGCGGGCAGACGTTGTCCTCGCCGCACTGGAAAATGAGGACGGGTATCTTGATCTTGTAGGCGTTAGATACGCAGTCGTGTTTCATTATATCGAGATTAAGCCTCTTGAGCGCAAGCTGCCTTACGCGCCTGAGGTATGCAGTGCAGTCGCGTTTGAAGTGTTTCCTGCCGCTGACTGCGAGAACGTTGAGAAGCGTGTCTCCGGGGCAGTCGGCGATGATACCGCAGACGTTGGGATCGAGGTTCTTTTGCTGAGCAGCGAGCAGGCACGTGTCCGCGCCCATCGAACGTCCCATCAGGTAGATACGCGCACCGCCGCCGGCGCGCTGCTTCATGAACTTGATCCAGTACTCAATATCGACACTCTCATACAGACCGTACGTGCATATCTTGCCGCCGCTCATGTGGTGTGCTCTCTGGTGGACGATCAGAACGTGGCACTGCATCTTGCTCATGAGCATCTTGGCGTAGCAGGCCATATTGGCAGGGTGTTCGTTGTAACCGTGAACGAGTATGACGCAATTGCGCGTCGATCTGTCCGCCGACGGTCTGTAATAGCCGCACAGGGGCGTGCCGTCGAACGACTTGATCCTGACGTTGACGAACTCCAGCCTGTTCGTGTAGAACCATGCAAGGCCCCTTCCGTAGATCGTGGACTGATCTATCTTGACCGGGGATCTGTCTACTGCGGGGATCGGCTTGCGCCTGTCAAAGATCTTGTGGTACAGCCTCTCGGTGATGTTGAAGAAGATGAATACATACAGCCCGGCTCCGAGTATGATGAATGCCGCGACCGCGATTATTATCCATACCGTCAGACTTATCTCAAGAGCCATCAACAGAACACCACCTCCGGGATATCTCCCCTGTTGCCGCTGCTGAGGAGCTCACAACCGTCCTCTGTAATCCTCACATCATCCTCGATCCTGAATCCTACGCCCCATTCCGGGATGTAGACGCCCGGCTCCACAGCCAGACAATACCCCGCTTCAAAGGGCAAGTCCCTGTAATTCTTCGGGAGCGAATTCGCCAGATCGTGGACATCAAGTCCCAGATGATGTGACGTGTTATGCCAATAATACTTGTGTGCGGCGACGGACACTTCCCCGCCATCCTGCACAAGTCCGTGTTCCTTGAGGAATTCGAACGTGATCTCATGCATCATTTTGTTCAGGCCGTTGAACGTCAGTCCCGGTCTGATATTCTCAAAGCACGCTCTTCTGAGATCGCTTATCAGGTCGAGCAGAACGATCCTTTTATCATCATCATCGTTCCCGTAACCGACAAAGAACACCCGCGAGATATCGCCGCAGTACCCGTTGATCCTCGCACCCGCGTCTATCTGCACAAAGCTCCCGTCAGTCACGACGGCGTCACCGTCCCTGCCGGGTATGTCGTGATGAAGATAGAACGCATTCCTCCCTGACGATACGATCGTCGCGAAAGCGAATATCTCCGATCCTCTTCTTCTCATCTCATATTCAAGCCGCGCGTGAATGTCGAACTCGGTGACTCCGGGAGTTATCATCTCCCTCACCGCCTCCACCGCTTCCTCGGTGACGGCTGCCGCCTTCCTGATCATATCCGCCTCAAGATCACTCTTGTGCAGTCTCATATCGGTCAGGATATCCTTGATATCCAGGATGTCATCATTTGTCCTGATGCTGCACGCCTGACTCCTCATCTTACGCGGCGCATTCATGATCGATGACCCGTCGAAAGCAGGTCTCAATGAAGGATCCTTCATCAGCCCGTAAGCGTCCTCCTCCAGCTCATCGATCACCTTGATATCCGATACATCTATCCCGCTGACTGCCGACAGTTCCTCAAAGTCAGGTCTCTTGCCGTGCCAGCGTTCCTCGTGTTCGTCGTGCGGAAAGGCAAACAGCTTCTCAGAGCACGCCCCGTCCCGCTTGACGATGATGAGCGCCAGGCCCGGCAGCTCCAGGCCGGTAAGATAATAGAAATTCCTGTCCACGAGGAAATGATAGTCATCGTCCTGGCTCATCTGCTTCGGCTCGCCCGCATAGATAAAAGCGGCCGTGTTGTCCGGAAGCCTGCCCGCGAATCTATTCCTGTTGTCTGTAAAAAGCTCTACCACTGCTTGACACCGTCCGAACGAACATTATATTCGTCGAACAGTATCGTGTTATTGATATAGTTGAGCGTAGCGCCCGGGCTTCTTCTGATGAGTCCGGGGTTGCCGATGACGATGGAACCGTCCGGTACGTCAAAGTTCACATATGCTCCGGGTGCTATAAGCACGTTATTACCGATATTGATATTGCCGACGATGATGGCGTTGGCGCCGATCCAGACGTAGTTCCCGATCGTAGGCGAGCCCTTGCGCTTGCCTCTGAACTGCGTACCGATGACAACGCCCGTTGACACATTGACGTTGTGACCGATGATGCTCTTGGGATGGATTATCACACGCCCGAAATGCGCCAGATAGAATCCCTTGCCGATATTCGTGTCATAAGGGATCTGGATGTGGTACTTCCTTGACAGCCTGTCAAGCCAGAAGTTGTGGATCTTGAACAGGACCTGATAATACTTATGACGCCAGCCGTCATAGCGGGAGATCTGGTCAAAGTAGTAGCGTGTGCGCCTGAATGCGCTTATATAACTGAACTCAGGACTCGAACGAAGCTCGTCCATGTAAGTCCTGTAAATATTCTTGAATCTGCGGGCGTTGCCCGTATATCTGAACAGATCGGAATAAACAATGTCTTTAAGTTCGTCGTTCATCCGTAACCTCCAACAAGTCTAAATCCATTTTATAACTCTTATCAAAATAACTCAATACGGCAAAACAACTATTTAACAGTGTTAAATCAGCCCTTTTTGCCATATAATGGTCATAACCTAATGTATCCGGGAGATTAACATGAATACCATTTCCTCATTGACAGATAAACTTTTGTCTCACGGCCTGGACAGCCGCCTGCTCGACATCTGCAGGGACGGCGAACGCCTTGAACACGAACGTTCCAGGTATGTTGACGCACTTCTGAAGTTTAAGAATATGTTCGGTGATGACAGCACCGAAGTCTCAGTATTCAGCGCGCCCGGCAGATCGGAGATATGCGGCAACCACACCGATCACCAGCACGGCAAGGTCCTCGCCTGTTCCATCAACCGCGATGCGATAGCCGTCGCATCATACAGGAATGACAATTATATACAGGTGGTATCAGACGGTTCAGAACTGATCAGGATCGGCACGGACGACCTTGAGATCGACAGTAACGGTTACGGGACCACAAGGTCGCTGATCAGAGGCGTCGTCAAGGGGATCGCCGACAGGGGTTACAGGATCGGCGGATTCGACTGCTTTATCACGAGCGAGGTGCTCATAGGAGCGGGACTGTCGTCTTCTGCCGCTTTCGAGACTGTTATAGGCGCCGTCATTAACGGGCTGTATAACGACGATGCGATATCGGATGTGGAGATCGCGCAGATAGGGCAGTATGCGGAGAATGTCTTTTTCGGGAAGCCGTGCGGGCTGATGGATCAGATGGCGTGCTCGGTGGGAAGCCTTGTGTATATTGATTTCGAGGATCCGCAGGCTCCGGTGATCGAGAAGGTTGAGCTGGATCTGGACAAGTTCGGAATGAGCCTGTGCATAACCGATACGAAGGGTTCGCACTCGGATCTGACTGCGGATTATGCGGCGGTGCCGGAGGAGATGTGCCGCGTGGCGAAGTTCTTCGGCAAATCATATCTGAGGGATGTCAGCGAAGATGAACTGATCGCGAAGATAATTGAAGTGCGCAGTGCGTGCGGTGACCGCGCGGTGCTCAGAGCTCTTCACTTCTACGGTGAGAACAGGCGCGTGGAGCAGACGGTCGAAGCGATCCGCAGGGATGACATCGGCGCGTTCCTGGCTGGGATCAGGGCATCCGGAGATTCATCCTTCAAGTATCTGCAGAATGT
>CADBNJ010000086.1 GCA_902795955.1 Oscillospiraceae bacterium | reverse complement strand
GTAAAACCTCTCGCAGCAGCATAACCCGTATACATCTTGACAAGTGTGGCAGCAAATAATGCAGCTTCCTCACCGCCGGCTCCCGCTCTTATCTCCATGATCACCGAGCGCTCGTCACGGATGTCACGCGGGGCAAGTATTATCTTGATCTCATTCTCAAGAGATTCCGCCTCGCTTTTGTTCAGTTCGTATTCCTCTGAAGCCATCTCCTTAAGTTCCGGATCCGGCTCGTTCTCCATTATCTCCAGAGCCTCTTCCATGCTCCTGACCGCAGCTTCATAACGGCGGATCGTCTCCGCCTTGGGCGTCAGGTCTGCAAGCTCCTTGCTCAGGCGCATATATTCCTTCATGTCAGATGCGACAGAAGGATCCGACAGCGCAGTGGTGATCTCGTCAACCCTCGCTGTTATCTGTGTTGTTTTCGATAAGTCTATCGCCATGTTTCTCCATATCTCCCAATAAATATGTAATCACTTCGCCGTTATCCGTACAGTCCTTTATTACGTAGCTTGCAGCACCTTCGGCCATGCTGAATGACATTGAATCATTCTCCTTGTAATCCATCGGAATGAGGATCAGGAAATTCCTGAAGGCATTGATCGCATCCTTGCCGAAGATAAGCGTCCTTACTCCGTTGTCTCTTACGCACTCTCTGATGACACCGTATTCTTCTTCCGTCAGCACCCTCTTGTTGATTATGATGTACAGATGCTGCGTGTATTCTACGGGGATCAGCTCCTTTACTATATTGCCTTCGGGATCCCGCTCTACGATGTGGGTTCCCGGGCTGACCATCGGCATCGTCTCCTCCGTTATCTCCCCGGGGAAAATGCATTTCGATCTGACGGATGAGAGCTGTGCGGGGAAGTCTCCGATCCAGTAAAAGGTGACATCGCATTCATTTAGCTTTGAACAGAGCTCCATATATGCCTGCTCATCCCTCTCGGTCTTCTTCTGATCGCCGATCTTCTTGGACATCAGAGCCACTCCCACCACGGCGAAGAGCAGGAGCAGCAATATAATGACGACTGCCAGATATCTGTCCTTCATCCGTAGCTTTGCCCCTAATCTCTTGTTATGTAAGGATCCACACCCTCTATTACTTTGGAAGCGAATTCATCAGAGGAAGAAGCACACATAAGATCCAGTCCGTCAAGATACTGCCTGATGTAATTCCTGAAAGTATCGTGCACGTAGTCTTTCTTCTCGGCATACCCTTCACTGCTTCCTTCAAAGATAAAAAGCCACCTGAGTTCGCCGCTCTTATTGACCTTCATGAGACGCACCCATATCTTATTCACGGACGGCTCGACCTTGAGAAATTCATCCAGCATTCCGTGGAGCTTGGCAGGATAATGATCGGGCTCTCCAACCTTGGCTGTATCATCGCCGCCGTGCATCGTATCAGCGATCATTGACAGCATGTCCTTGCCGAAAATAACCTCCTCAAATCCCGGGTTGATAACAAATCCTTCAACTGCCGCATTGCCCAGGCAAACCTCTATAAGCTCCTCAAATTTGGAAGTAACACCGTACATCGGCTCCCCGCCGCATTTGATCTGATAACTCTTCGAATCGGCAAATACGACCATATACTGTTTGCCCTGCGAATTATTCATTCCCTGGATACAAGCCTTGCCGTCATCCGATATGCTTAACGGAACTATGAACGTCGACGCTGCCGCTTCCTTGAGCAATTCCACCATGTTCTCCTCGGAGGGATCCTGGCGGACATCGTTCATCAGGGCGTTGAGCCGCTTGTTGTCTACCGTTTCTTTTAAAATGTAACCGCTCTTATCCATCTTGCATCACTCCGGTCAGAAAAACATGTGGCAGAGATAAACGAAGACCGGAAGCGTTATCATCATGAAGACAAATGACATGATGATCGTTCTTGCCGCAAACTTCGGCGCCCTGTTCTCTTTCTCTGCAATGATCACATTGATAACGCCGCAGGGCATTGCCGTCATGAGTATGATGACCGATGCCGTCTGACGGGATATCGGAATGATCTTGCCTATGGAGAAAACAAGCAGGAACATTACCGCGGGAATGACGACCAGCCTCAGCAAAGACACGATAAAAGCCTTGCCGTCCACAAAGAATTTCTTCAGATCTACCGTGGTAAGGATCGACCCCATTACCATCATCGACAGAGGTATCATCATGTTGCCGACGAGATTGACCGTATCGGTGATAAACGTTGGAACCCTCCACGGGATAATAAAAAGTATAACCGCAAGAACTGACGATGCAGTTACGGGATTAAGGAATAATTCGCTGACTTTGAACCTCTTGCCGGACAGGATGTGGATTCCGAAGGTGTAGAAGAATATGTTGAACAATATGTTATAGACTGCTGCCAGAAGGAGTCCGGACTCCCCGAACAACGAATCCATTATAGGCAGACCAAGGAATCCTGTATTTGCAAATACGATCGTCGATATCATGACCCTCGCTTCATCATTGGATACCTTCGTCTTGCGCATTATTATCCTCATGATGAGCAGCGTGACGCAGTAATAAAGAGTCGACGCTACTGCAACTGCGATAAGCCCGTT
>CADBNJ010000085.1 GCA_902795955.1 Oscillospiraceae bacterium | reverse complement strand
GCATTTTGCAAACTCCTCAGGAGGTGTGACGTTCGACGAGAACATGATCTCTTCGCCCGTTATCCCGCACCGCTGAGCGAGGACAAGCTCCGCCATGGATGAGCAGTCGAGACCGCACCCCTCCTCGTGAAGGATCTTAAGTATCGCCGGTGTAGGCGTTGCCTTGACTGCAAAGTATTCCCTGTATCCTTTGTTCCAGGAGAACGCCTCGCGAAGCGCCCTCGCATTCTGCCTTATCCCCTTCTCATCGTAGATGTGGAAAGGCGTCGGATACTGCTTTATTATCTCTTCGGCCTGTGCCTTGTTAATAAATGTTGTCTTCATATACCGCTCCTGACATACCGCTTAATACTCTCATTTTACGGGATAATCGCCCGTAAAGCACGCATCACAGTAATCGTGCCCCTCTTCCCCCAGCATCTCGCCGAGGCTCGCCGGATCCAGGTATCCGAGCGAATCCGCGCCGATGAGCTCTCTGATCTCTTCAACCGTATTATGGCTGGCAATGAGCTTGTCCTCAGACGGCACGTCAGTACCATAGAAGCACGGGTGCAGGAACGGGGGAGAAGATATCCTGACATGAACTTCCAGCGCGCCTGCCTGACGGAGTATATTAACTATGTTCGCGATCGTCGTACCTCTGACGATAGAGTCATCGATCATGACGACTCTCTTGCCCGAGATGGCAGGCTCGATAGGGTTGAGCTTGATCCTCACGGCCTGCTCTCTCTGCTCCTGCGTCGGCTTTATAAATGTCCTTCCGACATAGCCGTTCTTCACAAATCCTTTGACGTATGGTATTCCTGCTTCAAGGCTGTAGCCCATCGCCGCATCGATTCCCGATTCGGGAACTCCGATGACACAGTCCGCATCCACCGGGTGCTGCCTGGCGAGAAGCCTCCCTGCCCTCATCCTGCTCTCATAGACGGAGATGCCGTCCATCCTGCTGTCCGACCTTGCAAAATATATATACTCGAAAACGCATTTCGCGCATTTGCACCCCGCCGCATAAAATTCACTTCTGACTCCGCTGCCATCCACTATGACTATCTCGCCGGGCCCAACATCCCTTACGTATTCCGCGCCTGATGCGGCAAGCGCGCAGCTCTCCGATGCGAATACCGTGCTGCCTCCTCTTCTGCCCATTACGAGCGGCTTGATGCCGTAGGGATCTCTGATAGCTATAAGCTTCTGGTGGCTCATTACAAGGATGGCATAGCCGCCCTTGATCCTGCCGGTAACCGACTTGACAGCGTCTTCTATCGAATCCGAGATGCTCCTCTCTTTCGCGAAGAGGTATGATATGATCTCGGAATCAACTGTAGTCTGGAAGATGGCGCCCTCGTTCTCCAGTTCGGTCCTAAGTGAATCACAGTTGATGAGATTGCCGTTGTGACATATCGCCAGAGTTCCTTTGGAATAATGGCTGACAAGGGGCTGGGCGTTGACGGACGTGGAGGCGCCCGTCGTCGAATATCTGTTGTGTCCTATGCCGATCTTCGCGCCCTTGAGGCTGTCCATCGCATCCGCATCATAGACTTCGCTCACCAGTCCCATCGCCTTGTGGCATTTGATGCCGCTGCCGTCGCTGACTGCAATTCCCGTGCTCTCCTGACCTCTGTGCTGAAGCGCAAAAAGGCCGTAATAGATCATCGTGGGAATATCGATATCTCCATTCCCGTAGACTCCGTAAACACCGCATTCCTCATGTATACCGCTCATACATTATCACTCCACCGTAACGCTCTTTGCCAGGTTCCTCGGCTTATCCACATCGCACCCCTTGTTGACCGCCATGTAGTATGCGAACAACTGACACGGCAGAACGCCGAGGATCGGTGTCAGCAGCTCGTCGCAGTCGGGGATAAGGAACTTGACGTCACAGGAGAATACCGACTTCTCCAGCTTCTCCGGAAGGATGGCAAGGACAGTCGCACCCCTTGTGCTCACTTCCTTGATATTCGATTCCATCTTGGAACAAAGCTCGTGCTGGGTTACGGGGCTTACTACGAGCGTGCCCTCCTCTATCAGCGCGATCGTTCCGTGCTTGAGTTCACCGCCCGGGTATGACTCCGAGTGAATGTAAGATATCTCCTTGAGCTTCAGCGACGCCTCCATCGACAGGTAGTAATCAAGGCCTCTTCCGATGAAGAAGATGCTGTCCGCATTGAACTGTGTCGATGCGAATCTCTGGATCTCATCCTGCTTCTCAAGTATTGCCTGAAGCTTGCCGGGAATGGCAAGAAGTTCCTGCTGGAGCTCCGTATATCTGCTTCCGCTTATCTTCTCCAGAATGAATGCGAACTTCAGGGCGATCATGTACATAACACCCAGCTGCGTTACGTACGCCTTTGTGGAAGCAACAGAAATCTCCGGACCGGCGTTCGTATATACGACACTGTCGGCCTCCCTGGCTATGGTGCTTCCGATCACGTTGACGACAGCCAGCGTGCGGCTCCCTCTCGCCTTAGCTTCCCTCATGGCATTGCGCGTATCAAGTGTCTCTCCCGACTGTGAGATGACGATGGTCAGCGTGGCCCCGTCTATGATCGGATCGCTGTAGCAGAACTCGCTTGCCACTGAGCAGATGACGGGGATCCGGCATAGTTTCTCGATGAGATATTTGCCGACACATCCCGCATGGTACGCCGTACCGCAGGCGATTATGTTGATATTGCGGAGGCCCTCAAGAACGCTCCTGTCAATGTCAAAACCGTCGAG
>CADBNJ010000084.1 GCA_902795955.1 Oscillospiraceae bacterium | reverse complement strand
AGTCAGACCGGAATACTTAGCCACTATGGTCAGGTCCAGACCGTCAGCGATCATCCTGGAGGCATTCTGTAACCGTGCCTTCTTGACTCCGCGTTCTTCGCCTATCTTGACGCCGCGTTCTTCGCCTATCTTGACTCCGCGTTCTTCGCCTATCTTGACGCCGCGTTCCTCTGCCTCATTGCGCATATCTTCCAGGATCTTACACATCTCACCGACACCTCCCTCATCTTCTTTATAATATTTTACTCTATCAGCCAATTCCTTGTGAATCATATCCTTTGAATCTTCACAATAGAAATCATGCATCAGCTGCCCAAGTTCCGTTGAGCAGTTCTTGTCTGATCCGTTAACATATATTATGTGTTCACCGTCATTGAACAGCTCATCTGTATCTATTATCTTCCTCTCAATCCTGTACAGCGGGATGCTTCCGCCAAGAACATCATGTTCAGTTATGAAAATAACGTAGTTCTCCCGGAGGTCAGTCACTTTGCAGCCGGATTCAAGCATATGCGAATCAAGCATACTTGAATGATACCTGGCTCTCCGTCTGTCCGCCCCCTCATCCGATCTCTGAATCTCAAAGTTGTAATAATTATTCCCGCTGTCGACAGCAAGTATATCCAGACAAATATCCTTCCCGTTAAGATTCTTCAGAACACGCTGAGAGCGAACTTGAGTCACTCTGAGGTCATCTCGTCCAAGGATTATCTTCAGAAGCAGTTCCGCCCCCTCGTTATAGTTATCGAAGCATACACTCATAAAGTCATCGTCTATCAGACGAAGCCTTCGAATCCGTTCAAGATCTTTTGAGTCATGTGCAATATTACCGTATTCCATATTCAGATTATACATCGATTATATTTATTTTCAATGTATAATTCATGAAGTAACAAAAAAACGGTTGAAGTTCTATATTTTAACTGAGTCCAGCACTGCGGATATGCTCTCATGGAACACAAGCTCCGCCATACGGTCGGCAGATGTAACGTCCCTGTTGATGATTACCAGGTGACGTCCTCTGAATCCGAACGCCAGAGAAGCGGCGGGATTGACCACAAGCGAAGTACCTCCGACTATAAGACAATCCGCATTGTCCACCAGCCGCACGGCATTACGCCATGCATCAGACGGAAGTCCTTCCCCATACAGAGTGACATCAGGTCTTATCATGCCCCCGCATATGGAACATTTCGGTATCGGATCAGGGGAAGTGAATATGGCATCAGCCGGATATTTCCTGTGGCATCGCTTGCAGTAATTGCGGAGCGTGGATCCGTGAACTTCCTGCACATTGACAGAGCCGGCCTTCTGGTGAAGCCCGTCTATGTTCTGGGTAATGACGCCGTCCAGCTTGCCGGCTTTCTCCATCTCCGCCAGCTTATAGTGTGCCCTGTTCGGCTCGATGCCGTCAACGTTGAGCTTCTGACGGTAGAATTCGTAGAAGACCTTCGGAGCATGTTCGAGACAGTCGATGGAGAGCAGGTACTCCGGTGTATACGCATCGAACTGCACGTCCCTGTTGTTGTACAGCCCGTCCTTGGACCGGAAATCCGGTATCCCGCTTTCCGTGGATACACCGGCACCTCCGAAGAAAACGATATGCTTACTGTCAGATATTATTTCGTTCAGTTCATCGTACTTGCTCATACAGATCACCCCGTCAGATATCCAGCTTCATGTCTCCGAACTTAATCCACTTCTTCTTGCGCATGAATTCCGATACAGCAAGGCTTATTACGGCCGGCAGCACGAAATACATCAATGCGATCTCGCCGACAACTACCCATGCATTCGTCGTCTCGACCATGGTCGTAAATGTCGATATAGGGCCAACGAGTCCTGCAGTACCCATGCCTGAGCCGACAGCGTTGCTCGTCATGCCGAGAACCATCGTGGATATGGGACCCAAGACAGCGCTGGACACGATCGCCGGGATCCAGATCCTGGGATTCCTGATTATGTTGGGCATCTGGAGCATTGAAGTTCCGAGGCCCTGTGCCAGAAGGCCGTCCATCTTGTTCTCACGGTACGATATTACGGCAAATCCTATCATGTTGCAGCAGCATCCGATCGTCGCCGCACCTGCAGTTATTCCTGACAGGCCGAGAGCAACACCGATTGCCGCAGAAGATATCGGGAGTGTGAGGAAGATACCCATCAATACACTAACGACAATACCCATAAGCAGGGGCTGCT
>CADBNJ010000083.1 GCA_902795955.1 Oscillospiraceae bacterium | reverse complement strand
GGAAGCAATCGCAAAGATAGTAAGCAAGGAAGATCTCACATATGATGAGGCATATACCGTCATGAACGAGATCATGAACGGAGAGACAACCCCCACGCAGAACGCGGCCTTTCTCGCGGCACTGTCCACGAAGAGCGCCAAGGCAGAGACGATAGATGAGATATCCGGCTGTGCACAGGCAATGAGGGAGCATGCCGAGCCCGTGCCTCACCCCGGAATGGAGGTCCTCGAGATCGTGGGAACGGGCGGAGACAAGGCAAGCAGCTTCAATATCTCAACCACATCGGCATTTGTAATCGCTGCAGCAGGCGTTAAGGTGGCAAAGCACGGCAACCGCGCAGCATCGTCCAGAAGCGGTACGGCTGACTGTCTCGAGGCCCTCGGAGCCAACATCAGTCTGACACCCGAACAGTGCGTAAAGCTCCTCGATGAAGTTGGCTTCTGCTTCTTCTTTGCACAGAGATATCACACATCCATGAAGTATGTCGGTGCGATCCGTAAGGAGCTCGGATTCAGGACGGTGTTCAACATCCTCGGCCCCCTTACAAATCCCGCGAAGCCGGAGTTTTTCCTTCTCGGGGTTTATGATGAATACCTCGTCGAGGTGGTTGCACACGTTCTGGGTTCCCTCGGCGTTAAGAGAGCACTTGTCGTATATGGCATGGACAGGCTCGACGAGATCTCCGGCAGTGAGGAGACCTTCGTATGCGAACTCAATAACGGAACGTATAAGAAGTATCACATCAAGCCCGAGGAATTCGGTCTCCTCCGCGGCACCAAAGAGGATATCGTCGGTGGAACTCCTGAGGAGAACGCGAAGGTCACAAGAGACATTCTCTCTGGCAAGATCACCGATACACGTCGAAATGTGGTCCTCATGAACGCAGGTGCGGCAATCTATGCGGGCGGTGCGGCAGATTCCATCGCTGAGGGCGTTAAGAAGGCGGCAGAACTCATTGATTCCGGCGCTGCTCTTGACAGGCTCGAGAGATTCATCAGGCTCTCCAACGAGGTGTGATATGTCAGATATCCTGAACACCATCGCAGATGCAGCAAAGATACGTGTGGAGAAGTCCAGGGAGATCATCTCCGGCAGTAAGATAAGAGATCTTGCATACGCTTCAGGCAAGGGGGATCTTGAGTTCGAGAGATCTCTTAAGAGCGAGGGGATGAGCTTCATCTGCGAGTGCAAGAAAGCGTCTCCCTCCAAGGGGATCATCGCAGAGGATTTTCCTTATGTTGACATAGCGGAGAAGTACGAGGCGGCAGGAGCTTCGGCGATCTCGGTGCTTACTGAGCCTGAATGGTTCAAGGGCGATATCAGATATCTGAACGAGATAAGCCGCAAGGTAAGCATTCCCTGCCTCCGCAAGGACTTTACCGTTGACGAATACATGATCTACGAGGCGAAAGCGAACGGTGCGTCTGCAGTGCTCCTCATCTGCTCGATACTGACATCAAGGCAGATCGGTCAGTATATAAGGATCGCCGACGAGCTAGGCATGTCCGCGCTGGTCGAGGCGCATGACCATAACGAGGTGCAGATAGCTGCAGGCGAAGGTGCCAGGGTCATAGGCGTAAACAACAGAAATCTGCGCGATTTCTCCGTGGACCCGCTCAACTGCTTAAGACTCAGGGAGTATGTTCCTGACGGCGTATTATTCGTTGCCGAGAGCGGGATCAAGACACATGAAGATATAGAGAAGCTCATCTCAAATAAGGTTGATGCCGTGCTTATCGGGGAGTCCGTAATGCGGGCTCCTGATAAGAAGGCATTCCTGGATATGCTGAGGTACGGATAATGACACCGAAGATCAAGGTCTGCGGCATAAGGAGAATGGAGGATGTGAAGGCCTGTAATCTTTATATGCCCGATTATGCCGGATTCATGTTCTGGGAGGGAAGCAGGAGATATATAGAGCCGGAGAAGGCACGCCTCCTCGCATCCAAACTCGATAAAAACATCAAGACTGTAGGAGTTTTTGTAAATTCTCCGATCACAGATGTTGCAAAGATCGTCTCATCGGGTATTATTGATGTCGTGCAGCTTCACGGACAGGAGAGTGCCGATTACATCAGAGCGGTCAGGTTCATGACCCAGATCCCTGTCATTAAGGCATTCTCGGTGACCAAAGGTGATAAGGTGGAGGATATCAACGTTTCGCCGGCCGACATGGTCCTGATAGATTCGGGAAGCGGCGGAACGGGAGAGGCTTTCGACTGGTCATTTCTCGAAGAGATACACCGGGATTATTTCCTGGCAGGAGGGCTCGATCCCGGTAATGCCGCACAGGCATCATCAACGGGAGCATACGCTCTCGATGTGAGTTCGGGCGTTGAGACAGAAGGATACAAAGATGCGGACAAGATCAGAAGGTTCATCGAAGCTGTCCGCGGAACAAAGGAGTGACATATGGCACAATCTAAAGGACGGTTCGGAATACACGGCGGACAGTACATCCCCGAGACTCTGATGAATGCCGTCATCGAACTCGAGGAAGCATATAACCATTACAAGAATGACCCGGAATTCAACCGTGAACTGACGGCACTGTTCAACGATTACGCAGGCCGTCCGTCTCTGCTATACTACGCTGCCAAAATGACTGCCGACCTCGGTGGGGCGAGAATATATCTTAAGAGGGAAGACCTCAATCACACAGGCTCGCACAAGATCAACAACGTCCTCGGGCAGGCTCTTCTTGCCAAAAAGATGGGCAAGACCCGCCTCATCGCCGAGACGGGCGCCGGACAGCACGGTGTTGCCACGGCGACTGCAGCCGCGCTTATGGGCATGGAATGTGTAGTGTTCATGGGTGAGGAGGATACGAAGAGGCAGGCACTCAACGTATACAGAATGAAGCTTTTGGGAGCGACCGTCATTCCTGTAAAGAGCGGTACTGCAACGCTTAAGGATGCGGTGTCGGAGGCCATGAGGGAGTGGACTTCCAGAATAGATGACACTCACTACTGTCTCGGTTCAGTCATGGGGCCTCACCCTTTCCCGACTATCGTAAGGGATTTCCAGTCAGTGATCTCACGCGAGATCAAGAGCCAGATGCTCGAGGCGGAAGGCAGGCTTCCCGATGCGGTAATCGCATGCTGCGGCGGCGGTTCCAATGCGATCGGATCATTCTATAATTTCATCGAAGACAAGGACGTGAAGCTGATCGGATGTGAGGCGGCAGGCAGAGGCATCGATACCTTCGAGACCGCTGCTACGATCAATACGGGCAAGCTCGGAATCTTCCACGGCATGAAATCTTACTTCTGCCAGGATGAGTACGGACAGATCGCACCGGTCTACTCCATATCTGCAGGACTTGATTATCCCGGCATCGGACCCGAGCACGCCATGCTGCACGACACGGGGAGGGCAGAGTATGTGGCGGTCACTGATGAGGAGGCGGTTGAGGCTTTCGAGTATCTGTCAAGGACGGAAGGGATCATTCCCGCGATAGAGTCTGCACACGCCGTTGCGTATGCGAGGAAGTACGCTCCCGCTCTTGGTAAGGATAAGATCATTGTCGTAACCATATCGGGACGCGGCGATAAGGACTGTGCGGCCATCGCCAGGTACAGAGGAGAGGATATCTATGAGTAACATAAAGAAGGCTTTTGAGAACGGCAAGGCTTTTATCCCGTTCATTACATGCGGTGATCCCGATCTGGAGACAACCGCAAAGGTAGTCCGTGCCATGGAGAAGAACGGTGCAGACCTTATCGAGCTCGGCATCCCTTTCTCGGACCCGACAGCGGAAGGTCCGGTTATCCAGGCAGCAAACATAAGAGCTTTGAGCGCCGGAACGACTACGGATAAAGTGTTTGACATGGTACGTTCACTGCGTTCGGGAGAAGATGCCGTCAAGGTTCCCATGGTGTTTATGACGTATGCGAATGTTGTCTTCTCATACGGATCTGAGAGATTCATAAAGACATGTTCCGAGGTCGGGATCGACGGCCTTATACTGCCTGACATCCCCTATGAGGAGAAAGGAGAATTCGTTGACATCACCCGCCGTTATGGCGTAGATCTTGTATCGCTTATCGCACCGACTTCCAACGACCGCATAGCCACGATAGCAGGTGAGGCAGAGGGATTTATCTATGTTGTGTCATCACTTGGAGTTACGGGTGTCAGGAGCAAGATAACGACAGATATCGGAGCCGTTTGCTCTGCGATCAAGGCAGCGTCTGAAGTACCGTGCGCGATAGGATTCGGTATATCCACTCCGGAGCAGGCAGCGTCCATGGCGAAGTATGCTGACGGAGTGATCGTGGGATCAGCTATAGTAAAGCTTATTGCAGCTAATGGGAGAGACAGTGCTCCGGTTGTCGGTGAGTATGTCAAATCGATGAAGGAAGCAATAAAGAATTGATCTCTTCTTGGGCGTGAACGCTTAATGTGAATAATAATTTATGCAAACTGACAAACTTAGGCAGGGACGGGTTCCGTCCCTGTTTTTTTGTAAGCGGGTATAGTAGAATAACATTTGCGGTATAACATTTCGGAGGTTTAATCATATGACTAATTATTTTGATCTTAAAGGACAGGTAGCTATCGTTACCGGTTGTTCGACTGGTCTCGGCGTGCAGATGGCAAAGGCTTATGCCAATCAGGGATGCAACATCGTTGCAGTTGCCCGCCGCAAGAATCTCGTCGATGAGGTCGCTGCTGACATTGCGAAAGAGTACGGTGTTGAGGCAATCGGCATCTCATGCGATATCACGGATACAGAGGCAGTAGATGCAATGGTACAGTCAGTTTACGATAAGTTCGGCAGGATCGATATCCTTGTAAACAACGCAGGTACCGGAGCAGTTGCACCTGCAGTGGACATCACTGACGAGCAGTTCTATAACGAACTGAACATCGACCTTTTCGGGTCATTCAGAGTTGCAAGAGCCGTGGCAAAGGTCGCCATGCTTCCTGCAGGTTACGGAAGGATCATCAACATCGCTTCCATGTATGGTCTTGTAGGCAATAAGGCAGCTACATGTGCTCCTTATCACGCAGCCAAAGGCGG
>CADBNJ010000082.1 GCA_902795955.1 Oscillospiraceae bacterium | reverse complement strand
TGCCATCCTCATCATAGAAGAAGAAAGAGTAGTCGCCGTCAGCCAGATTGCCGGAATCCGACTTGTATATGCCCTTGAGGGAATCAGTCGACAGCTCACTCTTGAATACGGTCTTGCCGCCGTAGCTGACCTCGTAATACACCGGTCTGTCACCGAATTCGGGCGACATGAGGATATCGCATTCGATCTTATCCGTGTTGTTATATCTGACGATCCCCGAAGTTGATGAAGCATATTTCCAGTTGACCTGTTCAACCATGTCCGCAGACGATACAGGCACCTTAACATCCGTCCATGCATCGCAGAACTTCCTTGCCGCTTCAACATAGTTGGCAACCTTCCAGGCCTCATTCTCATCCTGTTCGAATTCCAGCCCGATATCAACTTCTATCCTCTTGTCAGTCTTGGCGATCGCATTTGCATACGATCCGGCATCCTTGAACGCCTCCTTGTCCTTGGCAAGGCTCTCCCAGTCAGGAATGCTGAATACGACCTTAACCGAAGCCTCACTGCCTTCAGACGTGACGGAATCTTCATCAACCTCGAAGGTAATACCTTCCCGTATCGTCTTGATAACCTTCTCACGGTTATCATTAACATCAAGCCTTGCCTTGATATTATCTATCTCCTCTGCAGTGGCATCGAGGGAACCGCGCCTTATATACTGCATATCACCGCCTGACAGCGCCTCTGCGTACTTGGACGCCGCCTTAATGATATCCTTATCATTCTTCCTGCTGCAGCCGCCTGCCGTGAGCACTACAGCCAGTATGAGCATTACCGATGCTATACGGGAAATTCTTCTTACCAACACAACCCTTCACTCCTGTAACATGTAATATCATTGACTATTGTACCATAAACACAGCCAAAAGAGCCGCCTCGCGGCGGCTCTTTATTACAAACTCAATATCCCGGATTAAGGATCACTGTTATTCTTTGACTACGGGTGCGTCAGGTGCATTCTTCTGAATGGAAGCAACACCGTTCTTGCAGGCCTTGATCGTTGTATAGCCCTCGCCTGTGGCGATGATCTGACCGTTCTTGGCCTTGAGGCGGAATCTGAACTCACCCTTCTTATCAGTGTAGATCTCGAACTTGGGGTTCTTCTCTGTTGCAAATCCCTCAACAGTCTGATCCTCCACTGCAGCGATCGGAGCATTCTTCTTGACACTCTCAATACCGGTCTTCAGCGTTGCCTCGCTCTTGTAGACCTGTGATGTCGCAACAACCTGGCCGTTAGCAGCCTTGAGATTAAATGTAAACCCGCCGCTCTTTGTCTGCTTAGTTACAAACTTGCCTGTAGCCATCTGAATAATCCTCCGAACCACTGATATTTCGGTAAAACCCGATGGACTCATTGTAAAACAAAAACACAAAAAAAAACGCCCCTTGCGGGGCATTGTTAATAATTAATTTACTAATCGATGAAATTGTGACAAAAGTTAGTCAATATAGGCTTTGTGGAACACTTTCTTGCCCTTCTGGATCTTGACGGATCCCTTCAGGGAATCAAGTGATACAGTCATGAACATATCGGTGACTTTCTCTCCGTTGACCGATACACCGCCCTGCTCGATCAGCCTCTTTGCCTCGCCGCGGCTCTTGGCCAGTTTGCAGAGGACCATAAGCTCTGCCAGAAGGATCCCTTCTGCGGGAACCTGATCTGCGCTGATCGCCGTGGAAGGCATGTTGGCATCGTCGCCGGCACCGGAGAATATGGCTGCTGCGGTATTGCGTGCCTTGGTTGCTTCCTCTTCGCCATGCACGAGCTCTGTTAAGCTGTATGCAAGGATCTCCTTCTTCTCGTTGATCCTTGAATCATCCCAGTTCTCCATCTCCTTGATCTCATCCATGGGGATAAATGTGAGCATCTTGATGCACTTCATTACATCGGCATCGTCAACATTACGCCAGTACTGGTAGAACTCGTAGGGAGACGTCTTGGCGGGATCGAGCCAGACTGCACCCTTCACCGTCTTGCCCATCTTCTTGCCTTCGCTGTTGAGGAGGAGTGTTATCGTCATAGCATATGCATCATCTGCATCCTTGCGGCGGATGAGCTCGGTTCCCGCCAGCATGTTGCTCCACTGGTCGTCGCCGCCGAACTGCATGTTGCAGCCGTATGCATTATGAAGGTGCCAGAAGTCGTATGCCTGCATGATCATGTAGTTGAATTCGAGGAAGCTTAAGCCCTTTGCCATTCTCTGCTTGTAGCACTCTGCCCTGAGCATGTTGTTGACGGAGAAATGAGCACCTACTTCACGGAGAAGATCGATGTAGTTGAGATCGAGGAGCCAGTCCGCGTTATTGACCATGATGGCCTTATCTTCGCCGAACTCGATAAATCTCTCCATCTGCTTCCTGAAGCAGTCGCAGTTATGCTGTATCATCTCGGGTGTCAGCATCGACCTCATATCGGTCCTGCCTGACGGATCTCCGATATATCCGGTACCGCCGCCGATAAGAACGACGGGACGGTTGCCTGCCATCTGAAGCCTCTTCATGAGACAGAGCGCCATGAAGTGTCCGACGTGAAGTGAATCGGCTGTGGGGTCAAAGCCGATGTAGAACTTTGCACCGCCGTTATTTATAAGGTCCCTGATCTCCTTCTCGTCAGTTACCTGTGCTATAAGACCTCTTTCCTGGAGTTCTTCGTAAATACCCATAATATCCTCCGCAAATGATTATCTAGGAGATTATACTCTTTTTCGAAGTGTTTGAGTAAAAAACATTGAAGTGTAACACCCGTTTTTATAAAATTAAGCCATCTGGAGAAGGCGGAGGTGCAAATGCTTAAGTTTTTTGGAAGAGGATCCGCTTTCGCGGATGAACATAACAGCGCATTTTTTATATCCGGACAGGACCTCATACTCATCGACTGTTCGATGGATGCTTTCCACAAGATCAAGAAGATGGATCTGTCCGGCATACACAACATCTACATCTTGGTAACGCACACGCACGGGGATCACATCAGCGGGATCGCCATGCTGATAGATTACGAATACTTCATCAAGCAGATCCCGGTTACCGTAATCGCGCCCAGTGGCAGGGTAGCGGAGGATCTCAGATATTATCTTCACAATATCGAGGGATGCGGTGATTCGTGGTATGCGGTCATAACTGCTGACCGGATCAAAGCGGAATGGTTCGAATGTGCCGTTCCGACACAGCATACGGACGAGCTGGACGGCAAGTGCTTCGGATATGTGCTGAAGGTCGACGGCAGGAGAGTCGTATATACCGGCGATACAAGGACCATGGAACCTTATGAGCAGTACATAACCGGGGGATCATACCTTTACATGGAGATCTCCGCACACAGGAGCAAGGTACATCTCTATGCTCCCGATATGATAGACTACATTAACAAAACCACGGCGAAAGGGGTCAGGGTATTTCTTATGCATATAGACGACGAAGAGAGGATCCACGAGATGACAAAGGACACGGACGCGGAGTTTGCTCCCCTCAACAGCGGCTCAGAACAGGTATTGGGAGAGATTTTCGACATAAGTGACAAGCTCTACAAGGAGATGTGCTCCAATAAGGAGAACGATCACGCCACATTGTTCAGATATCTGACAGAGCTCGGCAAGACTATCGTCGGCTCTGACCGCGCCAGCTTCTGGAAGTGGGACAAGAACCGCAAGGAACTGTGGACGACTTCCGCGACAGGTGTCGATAAGATAGTTATCCCCGACAATACCGGCCTTGTAGGCAAGGCACTCAAGCTCGGTCAGGTTGTGGTAACCAACGACCCCTATAACGATCCTGACTTCAACTCGGCTGTTGACAAGAAGACGGGATATGTCACGAAGTCCATCCTCGTGCTCCCCGTTGCGGATATCTACGGCAAGTTCATAGGAGCATTCCAGCTCATCAACAAGCTCGGCAACGGAGGCAGGTTCGATCCTGTGTCAGACCCGCGCAAGCTGTCACTTCCCGCGCTCATCTGCGGCATCGCGCTCGAGTCCGAGACTTTCCTCGAAGACTCACACCATGACAAGCTTACAAAGCTCAAGAACAGAATGGGATTCTACAGTGATTTTGCAAGGAGATTCAACAAATATCTGACAGCCGAGGCTGAAGGTCCGTTGTCAATGTTCATCTGCGATATCGATAAGTTCAAGAGCGTCAATGACACATACGGTCACAACGCAGGCGATGAAGTGCTTGCATTTACGGCAGATCTCATCAGGCAGGCATGTACGGACAAGGATACCGCATACCGCTGGGGCGGTGAGGAATTCATCATGATCATGGCTGACACGACGCTCGAGGAAGCGGCTGCAAAGGCTGAAGCTCTCCGCAAGACTGTCGAGTCTTCGGAATTCCCTGCTGACGGCAGGAAGATACACTGCACCCTGAGCTTCGGATGCACGACTTTTGATAAAAATAAGACCATCGAAGAGAATGTCAGCGTTGCCGACGGTCACCTCTACACCGCCAAGGAGACGGGCAGGAACAGGGTAATCTGGCAGTGATGTTCCGTGTTATGAGCTGACCGGCTTTCCGAAGGAAAACGGCTTTTCTTCCGAAGAGATTTCGGAAAGATCTTAAATTCCTGCGGAAACGTGATACCGGTCACCCAAGCGGCTCCGGTCATCCGGCTGCCATCAGAATCCGAGCGTATCGTTCACCAGGATAACGTGTATCCTGTCCTTATGTTTTGAGAATCTCGTGATAAGGAACTGGCAGCAGATCGTATCGGGCGATTTGCAGTCCATGCATGATCCCGTAACG
>CADBNJ010000081.1 GCA_902795955.1 Oscillospiraceae bacterium | reverse complement strand
TGGGGATTCGATACGTAATCCTGATTATCAAAGAAATACCAGGACTTGCCTATCTTTTGCCAGCCGATTGCCGTGCTTCCGTCTGAAGTAAGATATGTCCATCCGTCATCTCCATCACCATAGAGCTTCCATTGATTCTTCTGCATTGCTCCGCTTGATGCGAAATAATATCCGACATATTTGCCCTTGGAATTCTCCTCCCAGCGCCATTCATCCGAATACATAAATCCGTAATCATCGTCGAAGAAATACCATGTCTTGCCGATCTGCTTCCATCCCATTGCCATCTTGCCGGAAGATTCGTAATAATACCAGTAACTGCCTGATTTGACCCAGCCCTTATTGGCCGCAAAAACACTTACGGGAACGACGGCAACAACCATCGCCAATGTCAGCAGCAAGGAAGCAACTTTCTTTGTAATACCCATACGAGACCACCTTTCCAATATCAATTTGCAATATAATAATATCACAAATCAGATATGCTAATCAATTCACTTATCCCTCGGGATCATTACTGACAAAGCGAAAACATTATCCCCGTAATCAGCCTTAACTATACAGTTGTATTTCTCCGCTGTGTTTCTGATATTATTGAATCCGAATCCGTGGTGTTCCTTATCGGACTTCGATGTGTAGCCATTCGAAGACATTATGCGGTTTACATCAACTTTATCCTTGCATGAATTTGATATCTTTATGACAAAGAACTTGGATGTTCTCTTTATGCTCATATCAACAAAAGGATCGTTGCTTCCGTCTGCCGCCTCAACAGCATTATCCAGCGCATTGGCAAAGATACTGCAGCAATCAGTAGGCTTCATATCGAGTCCTCCGTCAACGACGCCGTCACATGTAAAGCGTATCTGCTTCCCGCGCATCTTATCGGCTTTAAGCGATACTATCATATCAAGCATCTCATCTCCTGTCACAAATTGAGGCGACAGTGCCCTGACTTCTCCCAGCAGATCTGAAATATGAGCATTTGCCTCATCGATCCTGCCTTCATCCAGCATCATCTTGGCCAGAGACAGATTATTTATGATATCGTGGCGGAATGCCCGTGTCTTGGTCTGGCTTCTCTTGTATTGCTCGATATACTCGAGCTCAGCATTAAGATATGTCTCCTGATACTCATTCTGTTCTTTGAGGTATCTCTCGGCTGCTATCGTGACAATAACTATCGGTGCAATGATACATATGACAGGTATGATAATACCGTAGGAAACACTCAAAAAGTACTTTTCTGTCTCAAGCTGCGATTCAGCCATCGGAAGAACAATAAGAAGAGACGACAGCAATACCCACAGCACGAACAGCACTCTGAACGGAACTCTGATTATGTATCTCCTCCTCTTCCTGTAATAACCGAGATAAAGAAGAAGGATAAGCAATACATCAATGACAAAATCGGCAAAGATCGTAATGGTGTAGATCAGTCCGATCTGCGGCTGATTAGCAATATCATTTTGGAAGAAATTATATGAACCTCCGGCTATAAAAACAATACTTCCCTGTATCATGTTCTGGATATAGAAATAGTAAACATACAGACATATCGTAGCCTCAACGGCTCTGAGGAACCTGTGTTCCTTGAAAGCGACCAGATAAAACACGAATGCGAACAGGAAAGCAACAGCGTTGACGATCAATTCGGTTATCATGGAAATAACGGCATTGGCATCTACACCGATCTCAGCATATATGGGATTATCGGCAATAGAACCCGCCCATTGCTCGATCAGTCCGGAATTCAGACTGAGAAGAAGTGTTACTGCAACCTCAAAAACAATAAGAATACACGCAGATATTACCATTCCGCGCGTTATCTTCACATTTCTTCCGAGAAAACTGTATGCAATGAGAAGTACGACAAATATTGCGAGAATGAAGTCTATGTATGACAGGCCAACCATAATAAAATTAAATGCCATGATCAGAATGCTTCACTTTCGACATAAGCGTAAAGCGCGTCCTTGAGAGCCTTAACGTTATTCCGGCTGACGGGAACTTGTATCTCACCGCCCTTGCCTTCCATTATCACATCATTCTTCACAAGCTTCTTAACTCTTGATAAAGATACAAGATATCCTCTGTGTGTCCTGAAGAAGCCGTCATTTCTGAGATCATTCTCAAAGTCTCCGATGTTATAGCGGATAAGATGATCGCCTTTTACCGTGCAGATCCTTACATACTGGTTCTGTGCCTCCATAAATACAATGTCGGCCAGATCGATAAGAAGCTCCTCGCCGTCCTCTCTGATTATAACCTGTCTTTTGCTCTTCATCCGGGATTCGACATGCTGAAGCACCTCCCTGAGTTTGTCGATCTGAACAGGCTTCGTCAGATACC
>CADBNJ010000080.1 GCA_902795955.1 Oscillospiraceae bacterium | reverse complement strand
GTTTATGCGGAAGGATTGATGCTTTCCTGCGGAAACGGTAATCTCGCCCGTTGCAGTCAGACTGATGAGGCTTTCCTCGTTCCTGCCTCTTGTCAAACCTCAGCACTTGTACTATAATCAGCCACGACAAAGGACGGGGAGCTCTAATCGAGGGGCTGAGAGGGTACTATAGTACCGACCCGATGAACCTGACGGATAATGCCGGCGAAGGGAGTAATAATGATGAGTGGCTCGCTTCGTATGAGGCGGGTTTTTTGTTTCGAGCTGCCGGCGGATGACGCAGAACTGTAAGAGGAGGAATGATCATGATCAATGCAAATGTCGCGATTCAGGTGCTGCCTGATGTTCATACCGATGAGGAGATAGTGCGCGTGGTCGATGAGGTTATCGACTACATCAAGAGCACCGGAGTGAACTACTATGTGGGGCCGTGCGAGACGGCGATGGAGGGAGACTACGATCAGCTGATGGAGATCGTTAAGCGCTGCCAGTACATTGCCATTGAGGCGGGGGCACCGAGCGTCATGAGCTACGTGAAGATTACGTATAAGCCGGACGGGGAGAAGCTCACCATTGCGCGCAAGACGAATAAGCATCATGTGAATGACTGCATCAAGGATCTTAAGAGTGCATGAAGAAGGAAAGATGGATTCCTTTAGCCGTTATTGCGGTGTTCCTGCTCGTATGGCAGCTTGGCTGGCAGTTTGAGTGGGTTCCCAGGTATATGCTGCCGTCGCCGGTGATGGTGGTGCAGGCTTTTGTCAGCGACTTTCCGTTGCTGATGACGCATGCGGGCGTTACAATGCTGGAGGCGTTTATCGGACTCGCGGCGGGCGTGCTGCTGGGGTTTATGTGCGCGGCCATGATGGATACTTTTCCGAAGGTCAGGGCGGGGCTTTATCCGATACTCGTGCTGACGCAGACGATACCGCCGGTGGCGATCGCGCCGCTGCTCATATTGTGGTTCTCGTACGGGATGACGCCAAAGATAATACTTGTCGTGCTCGTCGCTTTTTTCCCGATGGCGGTTGGGCTGATGGAAGGTTTTCAAGCGGCTGATGCCGACATGATCCGCATGATGCGTTCGATGAAAGCAAGCAGATGGCAGATATTCTGGTATGTCAAGTTTCCGAATGCGCTCGGGGAATTCTACTCGGGGCTGAGGATCGCAGTGGCTTATTCGATCGTCGGCGCGGTCATTGCCGAGTGGCTTGGAGGCTTTAACGGCCTCGGGGTATACATGACGAGGGTCAAAAAGTCACTGGCATACGATAAGATGTTTGCCGTTATCTTCCTGGTGTCTGCGATAAGCCTCGTGCTTATGGGACTTGTACGCATGCTTCAGAAGAAGACCATGCCATGGAATTATCTGAAAGATACAGAAGAATATAAGAGGAGGACAAGAAATGAAGAATTTTAAGAAAGCAGCGGTAGTTGCATTGTCAGGGGCAATGCTCCTCAATGCCGCATCATGTGCAAAGACAACCGAGTCATCGGGATCAGGTGACGGGAAACTGACCGAGATCACGCTCGTGCTCGACTGGACGCCCAACACGAACCACACCGGATTCTACGTGGCGCTTGCCGAGGGTTACTATAAGGAAGCCGGTCTTGACGTCAAGATCGTTCAGCCGCCGGAGGACGGTGCAACGGCTATGGTCGCTTCAGGCCAGGCTCAGTTCGGAATAGACTTCCAGGACTATCTCCCGCCCGTGTTCACGTCTGAGGAGAAGGTTCCCGTGGAGGCTGTTGCCGCACTCATCCAGCACAACACATCCGGTATCATCTCGCTCAAGGAAGACAACATCACATCCCCTAAGGGACTCGAGGGCAAGAACTATGCAACATGGGATCTTCCCATCGAGAAGGCAATGATGCAGAACATCGTCGAGGCTGACGGCGGCGACTTCTCCAAGGTTAAGCTCATCCCCGAGTACGTCGAGAATGAGCCTGCCGCACTTCAGCAGGACATCGATGCCATCTGGGTATACTACGCATGGGCCGGCATCTCCTGCAAGCAGGCAGGTCTTGATACGAACATGATCTATTTCAAGGATATCACGCCTGAATTTGATTACTACAGCCCGGTAATCATATCCAATACGGACTGGCTCGCCAATAACGGCGATACTGCAAAGAAGTTCCTTGCTGCCACCGCGAAAGGCTATGAATTCGCCATCAGCAATCCCGACAAGGCTGCAGACATCCTCTGTCAGCAGGTGCCCGAACTCGACAAGAACCTCGTTAAGGAGAGCCAGCAGTGGCTTGCAGCCCAGTACAAGGCCGAGGTCACAAGATGGGGCTACATCGACCAGGCAAGATGGGATGCTTTCTACAAGTGGCTGTCTGACAACAAGCTTTCCGATCCTATCCCTGCAGGTTACGGCTTCACGAATGATTATCTGCCGGAGTAATTGTTCTTTATGAGAGAATTGCTCAAGGCAGAACATATAGCAAAATCTTACAGTGACAAGCAGGTCCTTAAGGATATCAGTGTCACTTTGAATGAAGGAGAGATAGTAAGTCTTCTCGGCGTCAGCGGCGTCGGGAAGACTACTCTCTTTAATGTTTTGTCAGGTCTTGTAATGCCCGATTCCGGCACGGTCACGCTGGAAGGCGAAGACATAACGGGAAAGGCCGGATATTTAAGTTACATGCTCCAGAAAGACCTTCTTCTTCCGCACAAAAAAGTGATAGATAACGTGGCATTGCCGCTGCTTCTGTCAGGTGTCCGCAAGAAGGAGGCGCGAGAGCGTGCATCATCGCTTTTTGAACAGTTCGGACTGAGCGGAACGGAATACAAATACCCGGCGCAGTTATCGGGCGGAATGAGGCAGAGAGCAGCGTTCCTGAGGACGTATCTGTGCGGCAAGGAAGTGGTGCTTTTGGATGAGCCTTTCGGCGCGCTCGACACGATCACGAGATCCTCGATGCATGAGTGGTACCTGAAGATCATGGATGAGATCAGATTATCTACTATCCTGATCACGCACGACATAGACGAGGCGGTCCTTTTGTCCGACCGCATCTATATCATGAGGGGATCACCCGCACTGATTACTGATGAGATAGTGATCACGGAGAACAAGCCGAGATCACCGGAGTTTGTGCTGTCGGAAGAGTTTTTGAGATACAAAAAGCAGATCAAGGAACTGTTAAGATAGCCGGATCCTGCAAGATCTTATACTTCACGACTGAGGTTCTATGTTATCTCCTGCTGATAAGCTCTGTACGAGCGGAACATTATAATGCTCCTTTTTGCGTGAGACACGGAAGAACCGGATCATAAGTATGAGCAATACAACAGAGAGTACTGCAAGTGATATTCCGATAGCTGCAAAATTATCGTTTAATTCAAGCAATTCCTTACTGAGTGAGAAGTCATACAGACCGTGAATGAAGAAAGGAAGACAGAATGCTGTAATTCCGTAAATTCCTTTGCCTGTCTTGAGGCGTTTACCGTAGAACCAACCCGTTAAGAATCCGTATCCGACATGTCCCATACTAATTCCACGGATCAGCATCTGGACAGGAGAAGCACCTAATGCATAGGGAATATCTTCCACGAGTCCGAAAATATTTCCGATAATTACCATGTATGCCGTAACATCTGCCCATGAGTAATCATTGAACTTCTTTTTGAGAAGCTGCCTGAACATGATATACTTTACCAGTTCCTCTGAGAAAGCCAGCACGATGAAAGCATAGATTGCCTCGGATAATAATGCATTCATATCAGGGAAGACAAAAGCTGTTAACGCATTCCTTCCAATATGGAAAACTGCCGAGAAACCCAATATAGGAAACACGCAGATAAGTCCTCTTATAAATGCCGAATTACAGCTCTTACGATAGAGAGGATCGTCCTTTCTGCGATTCCTAAGCCAGAAGAATATCAGTACCGCAGGGACAATGCTCAGAAGAAAGACAAGTATATTGATCATTATAGAGTCACCTCTTATTTATTCAGCATCCTCAAAACTGTGAGAGAATTGTGTCCGTAAGGATACCATATATGGTCCCGTAATTCAACGGAGACCGGATATTGATCATTGAACTATTCTCTGTCCACCTTAATGTCGCAGATGAGCTTCCTGTCCAGATCCCGGGTGATATACTCCCTGATCCCTTCATCATCCATCGGGAGATCGTACGGCACAAGCGCCTCGAAAACAAGTCTCACATGATGTTCTCCTCTTATCAGCCTGAAGTCATGAACGGTGATGCGTTTATCCAGTTCCAGCAGGTGTTCCGATACATTCCTGCGGAGTTCCAGCATCTCTTCGTCATCTGTGTTGACGGGATCGACGTGGATCGTAATCTCAGAGGCAAGCTTCTGATCCGTGACGGTGCGTTCGATGTGATC